>NZ_JADYVV010000120.1:0-11476 GCF_020194035.1 Bradyrhizobium sp. BRP56 | reverse complement strand
GGACCTTCATCGACCATGCCGATCGCGACGCCTTCATCGCCAGGTTCGTCCACGACTACAACCGGACTCGCCTCAAATGCCTCGGCTACCAGGCCCCGATCCAGGCCGTTGCTAAACTCACGGGACTAAACACGAAAGCAGGGACCCATACTCCGCGGCGGTTGTTGTGGAGGGGACTCGCTGTTCCAGCGACGCGCAATAATCAGCATCGGTGGTTATGGGTCCCTGCTCCCGTGCGCAATTGCGCACTAGGCAGGGACGACACCGAATGTGTGGCGTCGTCTATGACACACTTCCGCATTCTCGCGGCATGATTTGCCCGAGGCAGCGGTGGAAGGGCTCCCTTCCCTCGCACCGTCGTCCCGCGACGAGCCGGGCGGTCGTCGGCCGACAGCGATCGTTAGTCGGCGGGGATGAAGCGGAGTGTGCCTGCCCGGCGCGTCGGCTGGCCGGTGTCGTTCGTATGATTGACGCCGTCCATCACAGGCACCTCGGGGAAGTCGAACGGGCTTACGCCATCCAGGCAGGCCACGTTGACGGCATACAGGTTCTGGTTCGATCGTCGTTGATGATGGGTGTAGATTCCGCAGCGCGAACAGAAGAAGTGCTGCGCCGATCCGGTATGGAAGCGGTAGCTTGTCAACGCCTCCTCGCCGTGCAGGAACTTGATCCCGCCCATTTCGGCCATGGCAACGACGGCGCCCCGCATCCGGCAGTAAGAGCAGGTGCAGCGGCGGATCGAATTGAAGCCGTCGCTGAGCGTCACCTCGAAACGCACCGCGCCGCAATGGCACTGGCCAGCCCGAACACCCGTGTCGCCCGTCATGTTGCTGCGTCTCCTGTCCAGATCGCCGCTGCGCCCGGTCTTGCCGGGCGGACGAGAAGGTCTCAGCGACGTCAACACGCAGCAAGCCCCCAGTTCGCTCAGAACCGTGCAGCGACCTGCGCGACGATCATGATCTGTCGACTGAGACTGATCTCAATACGAACGTATCTTCAGGATCGGCACCGGACAATCGATCAAAACTCGCGCATGATGCCAGAAAAACTCACGCGAAGGCTCGATGCAAGTTCTTGATGCTAGTGCGATTTGGCGACGTAAGGGCAGCCGCCTTCATCGAGCGGACGGAAGGCCTGGTCGCCCGACCGGGGTCTTGCGCATCTGCGCGATCACGGCCTCCGAATCGACCGAGTTGGTGGCGGCGACCGCCTTGAAGTAGTGCCTGAGCGCCGAGTTGACGCCGGCCTGATAGGCGGTCGGCATCGCCCCGTGCCGCTTGAAGAACTCCTGGGCGAACACGCGCGTCTCCGGCGTGCGATCCCAATAGAAGGAATCGGTGAACAGCAGATCGTGCGCATGCGCGAGGCCAAGCGCGGGCACGTCGGTGAGCGTCACCTGCAGCGCGACGAGTTGCATGCTGGCGCGGATATTGAACTCGTCGGCTTGAGAGACCGCGTTGCGGAAGTCGGAACCGGCATTGGCAAGCGCCAGGATCTTGGCGCCGGAGGACTGGGCCTGCAGCAGGAAGGACGAGAAATCCGCGGTGTCGAAGGGGTGGCGGACCGCGCCCAGCACCTTGCCGCCGGCCGATGTCACGGCCTTGCTCGCATCGCGCTCGAGCGCCTGGCCGAACGCATAATCCGCCGTCAGGAAGAACCAGGGCGTGCCGCCGCGCGCAACCACAGCCTTCGCCGTCGCGTTCGAGGAGGCATAGGTGTCGTAAGTCCACTGCACGCTCGTCGGCGAGCATTGCTTGCCGGTGAGATCGGACGAGCCCGAGCCCGAGATCAGGAACAGCTTCTTGCGTTCGCGCGTCACGGTCTGGATCGCGAGCGCCACCGCGGAATTGACGCCTTCGGCGATCACGTCGACACCCTTGTTGTCGATCCAGTTGCGCACGATGCCGGTCGCCACGTCAGGCTTGTTCTGGTGATCCGCCGAAATGATCTCGATCTTGCGTCCGGCGACCGTGCCGCCGATTTCCTCCGCGGCCATCTGCGCCGCGATCACCGATCCCGGGCCATTGCCGTCGGAATATTGCCCGCTCATGTCGGTGATGATGCCGACCCGCAGCACGCCATCCTCCGCTCGGGCAGCGCAGGCCGCAAATGAGAGACACACGGCAATTGCGACCAGGACATGCGAGCGTTTCGTGATGGACATTTCGTTCCCAGGGGTTTCGACGTTTCGGACGATCTCCTGAAGCAATCAGGGATCGCCGACAACCCCGTCGCCGGCATGGCGCTCTGCGATGCCGTTGAGAAATTCCGGGAGAAGGAACATGACAGAGGCGTCGGCATCGCGCGTCGCCGGTCATGCGAACGCCGTGACGAGAAGCGCGGACCAAGCGTCAAGAACCAGCGCATCATCCAAAAGAATAGTGCAACAAGCCAAAATCGCGCGCTATAGTTGCGTATGGCCATAACTCAACAAATGCTTGATGACCTTGCAGCGACCATCGCAGACTTTCGCACGACTACGGGAGAGTTTGGTCCTCTTTCAAATATGGCTCCCGGCTTTCCGATCGTTGTACTGAACGTTCGAATTGCGACCGCAGAAGCTCTATATCAAGCATGCCGCTATCCTAACGAACCCGACGTACAAAGGCTAATCCTTGATCAACTAAGTCCCATGACGGCAAAGATGAAGAGTAAGAAGTATCACAGCCGGACACGGAACGACTGGAATGATGTGCGCGTCAACGTCATGCGTTGGTGTCTTCGTATCAAGCTCAGCCAGAATTGGTCGCGTTTTGGGGCCGTTCTTGAGCGGACGCAGGATAAGCCCATCGTTGAAGAGTCGACCAAAGATGACTTTTGGGGCGCGAAACCAGCCGAAGACGGAACGCTTGTCGGCATGAACGTTCTTGGACGTCTCCTTATGGAACTGCGACAACAGTATCGAGAAGTCCAATCCGGCAAGGTCGACCAACTTCAGTATCCGGACATCTCGCATTTCCTACTGTTCGGTCGCCCGCTCGATAAAATTCCGACTCGCTCAGATTTTCATAAAGAAATGCAATCTTCGATGCTTTGAAACCGGTAATTTTGACGCCAGTACATCAGGCATGCCCTAGGTGACGCTGCCAAGATACCGGCGGCTATTTTCGCACTGATCGTGGACAGCAAGACCAGATGTCGCGGCGAAATTTTCACCGCGACACCTGTTGTGCCGGAGTTAGCTCAGCGCCGTTGCCACAATTGCCGTGCCAGAACGCCGGCCTTGCGTTCGATCGCCTCGGCGGCGTCGAGACACATGTCCTCGCGATAGCGCGAGCCGACGATCTGGACGCCGACCGGCAATCCTTCATCGAGGCCCACCGGCACCACGGCCGCCGGCAGCCCCAGCACGTTCATCGACGAAATGAAGCGCAGGTCGTTCCAGAACAAATCCTTGACGCGCTGATCGCCGCCGAGATCGGCATTGACCTCCGGCGTCTTGCGCACGGTGGTCGGCATCACGACCAGCGGATACTGCTCGAGGAACGTCATCCAGTTCCGGATATGGCGCGAGCGCTCGGCAATCGCCTTCATGTAGCCGGCCTGGTCGAGCGGGTTGGCCAGGGCCATGAAGCCGCGGAACGTCTTCTGGAAGTCGGCGCTGGTGGTCGCCAGCATCTGGTCCTGCTGCAACACGCGGGTCTCGGTCATGATCAAGTCGCACCAGAGCTGCCAGACCTTGTTGAGGTCGGGGACCTCGACCTCACTGACCGCATAGCCGGCATCGGCGAGATGATCCGCCGCCTTGCGCTGGAGCGCAATCACGCTGCGATCGGTCGCCATGTCCTCGGGGATCTTTGCGAGCGCGACCTTGATCGGCCCGGCCGGCTTCGGCCCCGTCAGCGGCGCCGGCACGTACCAGGGATCGCGCGGGTCGCGCTGCGCCATCACCTCGAGGCCGAGGCGCACGTCGGCGACGTGGCGCGCCAGCGGCCCTTGCGACGACATGAACTGCGCCATCAGCGGCCGTTCTACCGTGGCGCTGGGATTGAACGCCGGGATGCGGCCCTGGGTCGGCTTGATGGTGGCGATGCCGTTGCAATGCGCCGGCCAGCGCAGCGAGCCGCCGATGTCGTTGCCATGCGCGATGGTGCCGATGCCGGCCGCGATCGACGCGCCGGCGCCGCCCGACGATCCGCCGCAGGTCACGTCGGCATTCCAGGGATTGCGCGTCAGGCCATGCAGCGGGTTGTCGGTGAAGCCGCGCAGCGAGAACTCCGGCGTGTTGGTGAGGCCGATGATGACGGCGCCGGCCTTCCTGAGATTGGCCGTCACCGGCGAGTCGCCCGGCGCGATGTTGTCCTTGAATGCCACCACGCCGTTCGAATTGGCCTGTCCCTCGACGTCGATGTTGATCTTGATCGTGACCGGCACGCCGTGCAGCGCCCCGACGGCGCCGCCTCCGCGCTTGCTCGCGGCCAGCGCCTCGTCCGCGGCCTTCGCCGCCTGCATCGCCGACGCGCCGAGATCGACCACGACGGCGTTGAGCGCCGGATTGGCTTCCTGCATGCGGTCGAGATGCGCGCGGACCACCTCCTCCGACGTCACTTCGTTGTTTCGGATCGCCGCGGCCGTGTCGACGGCGGACCATTGCCAGATCGGTGCATTCGTCACGTGATGTTCTCCCATGATTGTTCGGTGCTTGTTGTTGGTTCAGTCTCGCGGGTCGATCGGCGTCAGCTTTGATGCACGCGCCTCGATCAGCTCGGCCACTGCGAGACAGACGTCTTCCCGGAAGCGGCCGGCGATCACCTGCACGCCGACCGGCGCGCCGCCGGCGGTCCCGGTCGGCACCACGACCGACGGAAAGCCGAGCGCGGGCACCGCCAGCAGCGGCCGCTGCGCGTCGAGCAGCGCGCGGACCACCGCCGCGTCTTCCTGATCCTGATCGAACCGGAACGGCAGTTGCGCCGAGACCGGCAGGATGATGACGGGACAGCGCTCCTGGAACAGCTGCCAGGCCCGCACGATCGCCAACCGCTGCTCGAAGCAGGCGAGCACCTGATCGCCGTCGAGCTCGGGCGCGTAGGCGATATGGCACTCGAGATTGTAGCGGCTCCGATCGTCGCCGAACTTGCGGATCATCGGCGCCAGGACGCGCCGCTCCTCATTGATGACGAGGCGATGCCAGAGATCGGCGGCCTCCGCGAGCCGCGGCGGCACGGTCTCCTCCACGGCAAAGCCGGCCTCCGCGAGCCAGCGCCCGGCAGCGCGCACCGCCGCGCTCACCTCCGGCGCCTCGTCGCCGAACGGCGCGGGCGCGATCGCGACGCCGATCGGACGCTTGAGCGGCGCACCTTGCAGGGGCACCGGCAGCCATGTGCCGTCGCGCGCGTCCGCCTGGGCCATCGCGGCAAGGCCGAGCCCGAGATCGGCGACCGAGCGGGCGAACGGCCCCTGCACCGACATCATCTGCGCGGTGATCGGACGGTCGCCGGTTGCCGACGGATTGAACGCGGGGATCCGCCCCGGCGTCGGACGCAGGCCGGCGACGCCGCAGGCGTAAGCGGGATAGCGGATCGAGCCGCCGAAATCATTGCCGTGCGCGATCGCGCCCATCCCGGAGGCAACCGCCGACGCCGCGCCGCCGCTGGAGCCGCCCGGCGTCAGCCGGCGGCTCCACGGATTGTAGGTCGCGCCGTGCAGATCGTTGTTGGTGAACCAGCGGTGCGAAAAGGCCGGCGTGTTGGTGCGCCCGACAATGACCGCGCCCGCTTTGCGAAGATTCGCGACCACCGGGCTGTCCTCGGTGGCGATCACGTCGCGGAAGGCCACGACGCCATTGGTGGTGGCGCAGCCGCGCTGG
Organism: Bradyrhizobium sp. BRP56; assembly: GCF_020194035.1. Lineage (NCBI taxonomy): Bacteria > Pseudomonadati > Pseudomonadota > Alphaproteobacteria > Hyphomicrobiales > Nitrobacteraceae > Bradyrhizobium > Bradyrhizobium sp. BRP56. Next base: position 5,670 of record NZ_JADYVV010000120.1, on the reverse strand, counting down.
TCGACATTGACCTTGATGGTGACCGGAACGCCATGCAGCACGCCGAGCTCCGCGCCTGACTTCACCGCGGCGTCCGCCGCATCCGCGGTGGCCAGCGCTTCATCGGCGAGGACAGCGACAATGGCGTTCAATGCCGGATTGACCTCGGCGATGCGATCGAGGCTGGATCGCACGGCCTCCCGGCTGGAAATCGCGCGCGTCGCGATCGCACGCGCCAGATCGACGGCCGACCAGCTCCACAACTCATTCTCGCGCCGCGTGTCCATTGTCGTTTTCTCCAGGGCGTGATGCAGCAGTCGGCCGATGCGGTTCAATCGAGCCGCAGCGGCTGATGAAAGACGGGCAGATCGATGCGCCGGTCTTCCGCGGGAACGACCACCGCTTCGGCGCTCAGCACATGATCGAGCATCACACGCCGGGCGCGCGCGGCATTGCCGGAGCGGAACGCGGCCAGCAGACGCTTGTGAAACTCGATATTCTCGCAGGTGAAGCTGGATGCGAACTCCTGTACGCCGAGCTTGCCGATCAGATGCCTGATGGCCTCGTTGACGAACCGGCACATCAGGCCGAGCAGCGGGTTGGGACAGGCCTCGATCAGGATGTCGTGGAAATCGATCTCGGCGTGGCGATGATGTTCCCAATCGGCATCGCCGTCGGGATGATGCTCCTGGGCCGCGATCGCCTTTTCCAGTGCGGCGAAATGCTCCGCCGTGAGGTGACCGACCACGCTGAAGGCGAGCTCCGGCTCGATCAGCCGGCGGATCTGGTAGATCTGCGCGGTGCTGGTCGACTGGAAATAGAAATAGTTGCTGAGCAGGCCGACGATCCGGTTGATCGACACCGGCGCCACCCGCGCGCCGCCGCCGGGGCCGGTGGTGTTCTGCACCAGCCCCTGCACCTCCAGGGACTTGAGCGCCTCGCGGATGGTCGAGCGGCTGCAGCCGAACATCTCGATCAGCTCGCCCTCCTGCGGCAGCCGATCATTTGGCTGCAAGCCGGCCTGGAAGATGTGGCTGCGGATCAGGTCCGCGACCGCGTCCGAGCGCTTGCGCTTGATCGAGGCGCGGCGCGAAGGGTCAAGGGACGGGAGAGCCGATTTATCCATTTTATGATCATAAATAGGTCCGGCACGGTATGGCAAGACGTTTCCGCCGGCCGCCCGGGCTACATCGGTCAATAGTCCCGTTCCAGAAACGCAGAAATCGACGCTGCGGACTCAGGATCGATCAACATCTGATGCCTAGAATGCCACGGCAAATTCCAATGAGGCCGGCATGACAGGCGACGAAGTTCGAGATCAGGCTCAATCCGGTGGCGGCGTGGGACTGTCCGACGAAAACCTTGCGCTCCACCGAAGCGCTATCCAGAGCCGCATTACGTTTCAAGGCCTTGCGACCCGGCCATTCGAGGGGCTGTCGTGGGACTACTTCCTCGCGGATGTCGAGCTGGAAGCGCGCGCTGCGCGCATCGGGATGCGCGACACGACCATCGGGTCGTACTGCGACACCATACAGTTGCTGCCTGCGGCCGCGATCGTCCGCCTGGATGCAGCGCTTTCCGTCTACTTCCTGCCTCCCGAGCCCGAGAGCGAGGCTCACGTCGATTACCTCTTGCGACCGCTGGACGCCGCGACGGCAAAGCGGATGCGGCAGCGTCGGCATGCCGTTCACGCCATGCAGGCCGTCGCGCAACAGCAGGAAGAGGCCAGAAAAAAAGCGGCTGCGCCGGACGAAGAACTCAAGTCGCAATATTGGCCGTGTCCGCATGCGGCGCTGAGTACCGAGCCCGACGACTTCCTGCTCTGGATCAAGGATCAGACGCCCGACACCTGGCACGTCATCGTCGACAGCTGGGATCACAACAGCGACGATCGGGATAGCGTGATCGAATGGATCTTCGAGCAGCCGAACTGCGACCTCGGCACGGCCGCGCAATACTTTTTCATCGCGGCATTGGGGCTCGCCAACGAGGAGCCGGCGCAACTCAGTTCCGGCTATCGGCGCAAATGGCATCTCATGAAGCGCGTGGCCGACAACTGGCAACGCGGACATTATCTGCGCAATGAATTGCAGCCCTCAATTCAGCCGTCCGACGTCCAATACTACGACGAGTTGGTGGCGCGCCGGGAGGCCAGCGGTCGTCCGCTGCCGTGGACAGTGCCGGGGCCGAAACTGCGCCGGTTTGGCGGACGGCAGTCGAATTCAGCGTATTTCTACGAGGACTGCCATTTGAGGCTGGGCTTTACGGCTTGGAAACAGCAGCGCGAGCAATTCGGGTGCGGCAGGGACTTTCCGCGCTGTTGCCAAGAATGATCACGCCTCCTCAATTCGACAGGCGCTGCGCCTCGAGGCCGCGGCTGTAGCGCGACATCGCAAAGCAGAACACGAAGTAGATCACGCCGACGAACAGCGTACCCCCCCGGTCGCTTGGCATCGCCCCGAGGCAAAGCGCCTACGCGGTCAAAGGGCCGACCGGACGCTGGAAGATGGTGATGATGAGGAGTCCGCGGAGCCGAGGCGGCGTCGCGCTTAAAGCGGACTATGGTTCACGGTGTGGCGCATCTGGCGACAGAAGCCCTCCACGAACTGCGCAAGCGCCTCGAAATTGACCAGCAGCCTTTCGGCCTGCTCTCGGTCAACCGAACCAGGGGCAAACGATTCCGCCAGACGCCGCTGGCGATCTGCGCGATCCCGGCACGCTGCGGCCCTGCTTTCGGCAAACTCCAGTTGCTCGTGTCGGCGGCCGAGCTTGTCTTCTTCCTCAAGCAGCCGCTTGTTGAGCATCGATCTCGTGTTGGTTGGAACGTCCGGGCGCTTCAGCAGATCCAGATAGTGGTCGATGTTTGCGCGCGCGGTATACTCGTTCACGTATGTGCCTCCCGCCAGTCGCAGTCTCGGTCGGCGAGGCTTGGCTTCAACACTCAGGAATTGCTCGATCTCCGCCAGGAGTTGGCGAAGCTCATCGGTCGAAAAGCCCTGCAGGGCATCGTGGACCTGGCTTCGGGTGCTTTCTGGATAGGCGGCGTTGTCTTCGGCCATTGGCGTACGGCAAAAATCAAAAAGTAAAGCCTGTCAGTCCCGCACCAAATCAACAAATCAACGGCAGCATTTGCGTTCAGTCCAGATCGAACGATGCCCGCGCGAACAATGATTTCTGTCATCGCGCGCGCTCGCGAATCCAATCGCGCTCAAGATAAGTTACGGGCGGAACATCGCCTAGTGCACTCTGTGCCAGCCGCGCCTTTGCGCCAACCATCAGCCAAGTCTTGGTTGCCGCATCGTTAAGGCCAGAACAGGCCGCTCCAGAAATCAAAGCACACGGCTGCGGATGCGAACATGCCGGCACCGAAGGATGCAGCATGTGAGGGAGGCAAGCGACGGAGAATCCGGATCGCTCAGCCGTGCGCGCGCTGCGCCTCGAGGCCGCGGCTGTAGCGCGACATCGCAAAGCAGAACACGAAGTAGATCACGCCGACGAACACATAGACCTCGACGCTGAAGGCCTGCCAGGCCGGATCGACGATCGCGGTCTTGGCGGTCGTCAAGAGATCGAAGATGCCGATGATCAGGACCAGGCTGGTGTCCTTGAAGAAGGCGATGAAGGTGTTGACCAGCGGCGGGATGACGTGGCGGATCGCCTGCGGCAGCACGATCAGCGCGTTCTTCTCCCAGTAGGACAGCCCGAGCGCGTCGGCGGCCTCATATTGTCCGCGCGGCACCGCCTGCAGACCGCCGCGCACCACTTCCGCAAGGTAGGCGCCGGCATAGAGGATGAAGGCGATCTGGGCGCGCAGCAATTTGTCGATGTTGACGCCGTCGGGCATGAACAGTGGAAACATGACGCTCGCCATGAACAACAGGCTGATCAGCGGCACGCCGCGGATCAGCTCGACATAGAGCACGCAGAGCGAGCGGATCGCCGGCAGCTTGGAGCGGCGGCCGAGCGCGACCAGGATTCCGAGCGGGAAGCCGAACGCCAATCCGAAAGTCGCCAGGATCAGCGTCACCGGCAGCCCGCCCCAGCGGTCCTGCGTGACAAAGGACATGCCGAGAAAGCCGCCCCACATCAGGCACCCGATCGCGATCAAGGCCGCAGCCCACAGCAGGAACAGCTCCTTGCGCCAGAAGCTGCGGCGGCTCGAGACCACGAACAGCGCGATGAAGATCACGACCGCGAGCGCCGGCCGCCACTGCTCGCTGAACGGATAGGTGCCGAACAGGATGAAGCGGTACTTCTCGGGGATCACCGCCCAGCAGGCGCCGACGCCGCGCAGCGCGCGGCAGGCGCTGGTGTCGTTGCCCGAGACGATCCAGACCGCGTTGGCGATGCCCCATTGCCAGAGGCCGATGCACGCTTTGCCGAGCACGAACAGCAGCAGCAGCGTCATGATGCTTGACGTCACCGACGCGAACAGGTTGGCGCGCAGCCAGGCCACGATCCGGCCGCCGAGCGTGCGCTGCGCGCGGCGCCGGCCGATCGGCAGCGGATCCTGCGGGAGATGTGCGACCGAGCTCATGTCAGCGCTCCACCAGCGCGATCCGCGCGTTGTACCAGTTCATGAACAGGCTGATGCCGAGGCTGATGGTGAGGAACACCATCATGATCAGAGCGATCGACTCGATCGCCTGCCCGGTCTGGTTCAGCGTGGTGTTGGCGATCGAGACGATGTCCTGGTAGCCGACAGCGACCGCGAGCGAGGAATTCTTGGTCAGGTTCAGGTACTGGCTGGTCATCGGCGGGATGATGACGCGCAGCGCCTGCGGCAGCACGATGTGCTGCAGCACGAAGCTGCGCTTCAGCCCGAGCGCCTTGGCGGCGTCCGACTGGCCGCGCGGCACCGCCTGGATGCCGCTGCGCACGATCTCGGCGATGAACGCCGAAGTATACGTGACGAGCGCGATCAGCAGCGCGAAATATTCCGGCGCCAGGGTCAGCCCGCCGACGAAGTTGAAGCCGCGCAGCTCGGGCAGCATGACGCTCCAGCTTGCGCCCAGAAGCCACGACACCAGCGCAGGCAGCGCGATGATGAGGCCGAGCGCGTAGGGCCAGACCGGCCGCGCCTTGCCATCGAGCATCTGCTGCGCGATCAGGCGGCGCCTGACGATGAGGAAGACGATCACGCCGGCGACCAGCGCAGCGAGCGTCCAGCCATTGGCCTCATGCAGCGGCACCGACGGCAGCACCAGGCCGCGGTTGGACAGATAGACCCCATCGACCGGCTTCCACGCCTGGCGCGCCGCCGGCAGGCCCTGCATCAGCACGTACCAGAACAACAGCTGCAGCAGCAGCGGCAGGTCGCGCAGCACCTCGACATAGACGGCAGCGAGCCGCGCCAGCAGCCAGTTCGAGGACAACCGCGCGATGCCGACCAGCGTGCCGATCACGGTCGCCAGCACGATGCCGATGACCGCGACGCGCAGCGTGTTGACGACGCCGACGATGAAGGCGCGCAGGTAAGTGTTCTTCGGCGTGTAGTCGATCCAGCTGTCGGCGATCGGCATGCCGGCTTCACGGCCGAGGAAGGCAAAGCCGGTCGAGATGCGCCGCACCGAGAGGTTATGGACCGCGTTGGACCACAGCCAGGCGACGACGGCGACTGCGATGGCGACCACCAGGATCTGCCAGAACAGGCCCGCGACGCGGGGATCGCTGAGCGAAAGCCGCCAGGGC
>NZ_JADYVV010000012.1:0-152886 GCF_020194035.1 Bradyrhizobium sp. BRP56 | reverse complement strand
AAGCTGTTTGCTCATTGGGCGAGGTTGAGTTCTGCTTCGGTACTTGTTGAGAGCCGTATGACGTGAGAGCGTCACGTACGGTTCGGAGAGCGGCTCCGGGTGCAACTCCCGGGGCCGACTCACCATGGCCAGGGAGCATGCCTGTTCACCAAGAGACTCGAGAGAGGAAAGTTCGTCTGGCCATCGGTTGCGGGTGAAGCTGTGACGATCTCGCCGGCTCAGATGAGCTACCTGTTGTCCGGAATCGATTGGCGTAACCCTCAAGAAACCCATCGGCCGACGCGGGTCGGATAGCCGCTTTTACGATTTGAATCTGCTGCTCGATCTGATTCAATGGCTTCATGACATCGAAGCCGGACGATCTTCCTTCTGACCTCGCGAGCGCCTACCTTGCGCTGCTGGCCGAGCGAGAGACGTTGCAGGCTGAGCGCGATGTCGCCGTCGCGGATGCCGCCAGTGCGCGGGCGGAGCTGTCGGACAACGAAGCGCTGATCGCACATCTTGAGCTGCGGATCGAGAAGCTCAAGCGCGAACTGCACGGGCAGCGATCCGAGCGCTCGGCACGGCTGCTCGAGCAGTTGGAGTTGGAGCTCGAGGAACTCGTAACCACGGCGAGCGAGGATGAGCTTGCCGCTCAGGCGGCGGCGGCGAAGACGCAGAACGTCCGTCCCTTCACGCGTAAGCGGCCGGTGCGCAAGCCTTGGCCGGACGATATCGAACACGAGCGCGTCGTCGTTGAAGCTCCAACGACCTGCGCCTGCTGCGGTGGATCACGGCTGGCGAAGGTCGGCGAGGATGTGACCAAGACGCTGGAGGAGATCCCGCGCCGCTTCAAGGTCATAGAGACGGTACGCGAGAAGTTCACCTGCCGCGATTGCGAGACGATCAGTCAGGCGCCTGCGCCGTTCCATGCCACGCCGCGCGGCTTCATCGGTCCACAATTGCTGGCGACCATCCTGTTCGACAAGTTCGGCATGCATATCCCGCTCAACCGCCAAAGCGCGCGCTTCAAGAGCGAGAGGATCGACCTGTCGTTGTCGACGCTGGCGGACCAGGTCGGCCACGGGACCTTCGCCGTCATGCCGCTCTTCCACCTGATCGAACGCCATGTGCTCGCTGCCGAGCGCCTTCATGGCGATGACACTACCATCCGGATCCTGGCGAAGGGCAAGTGCACGACCGGACGGATCTGGACGTATGTACGGGATGATCGGCCCTTTGCCGGGCCTGCGCCGCCTGCGGCGGTCTATTACGCCTCGGGTGACCGACGAGGCGAGCATCCCCAGAAGCATCTGGTCGCCTTCGCCGGCATCCTGCAAGCCGATTGCTACAACGGCTTCGAGCCGCTGTTCGATCCGCAGAAGAAGACACTACCAATTACGCCGGCGTATTGCTTTGCCCATGCCCGGCGAGGCTTCTTCGAGCTGGCTGACATCGAGAAAAATGCTCGGGAGGGCAAGAAGGGTAAACCGGTCTCCCCGATCGCACTGGAGGCGGTCAAGCGGCTGGACGCGTTGTTCGAGATCGAGCGCGCCATTAACGGCTGCGGCGCCGACGAGCGGCACGCCGTGCGCCAGGAAAAGAGCAAGCCGCTCCTCGGGGACATGCACGCCTGGCTGCTGCGTGAGCGCGAAACCCTCTCTCGCTCGTCCGAGGTCCTGAAGCCCATGAATTACATGCTCAGGCGCTGGGACAACTTCGCCCGCTTCCTCGACGATGGCAGGATCTGCTTGACCAACAATTGCGCTGAGCGCGCATTGAGAGGCATCGCCCTGGGAAGGCGCAACTGGACCTTCGCCGGCAGCCAGCGTGGTGCCGACCGTGCCGCCATCATGCTGACGATGATCACGACCTGTCGTCTCAACGACGTCGATCCCAAGGCCTGGCTCGCCGACGTCCTCGCCCGTATCGCCGATCTTCCCACTTCGCGTCTGCACGAACTGCTGCCCTGGGAATGGAAGCTTGTGCGCCAGGCTGCAGAGCCCTCCGATCAGCGGGCCGCCTGATCTTCACCCAACGCCATCATAGCGCTCTCGAGACCCGCGCGCATGCTTCGATCGGGCGGCCCTCGTCGTGTGCGTACGTTCTTCATCAGTTGCGTTCTTGTGGGGCCGGACGTGCTCGCCTCGGTGGTCCCGCCATGCCGGCCAAACGGCGTGAAGGTCAGCTCAGGGCGCAAGCCCGCAGCCGGAAAGATCTTCTTCGAAATGCGCTCGGCTTGAGTCGGCATTCGTCCTTGCTGCTCCACGACACGAAGCGAAATCAACTGCCTCGCAAAGCCAATTTCCGCTATCTTGCTCGCTCAACCGGACACGATGATCCCGGATGGATATTCCCGGCGCGATGGACCGGGCGAGATCCCGTCGGCGGATTAGGGGTGGGGGGAGCCATGCCGAGCTTCGTTCAGTTCCTGCAGAATTCGGGTGTGTACGCTGCGCAAAATTTCATGATCGTTCCTCGGGGAGGCTTCAACCTGGTCTGCCTCCGCGACAGCAAGGACGTTGGCCTGTCGTATGATCGCAATCGATTGCTGGTCGAGGATGTGCGGCTCGATGACGTCGAACGTGTCGCTCAGGAATACATCAAGACCCGCTTCAGGGAGCAAAAAGGCCAGGAGCGCGACGACCAGTTGCTGCGTCTGCGGACAGCGCTGTATGCCACCGCACGGCCGGACGGCCCTGCGCGCGGCCTCAAGGTCTCGCCCAAAGATAAAGGCATTCCCGAGCTTAAAGCCGTACGCGGCAGCACAAGCATCAAGTTGGATGTCGCCATTCTGCCGCGCAAGGATTTCACGATCGCGTTCAAATTCCTCAGGCACCTCGATCAATCCGGCAATCTGATCAACGCCACGAAATGGACGCCGGACGACGTGCCCTGGTTCCTCACCAAGCTGAACTGGACGTTCGGGGCTCAGGCAAATATCTTTTTCACCCCGGCAGAGGCGACTTGGATGACGGTCCAGAAAGCCCTGGGGCCAAAAATCTCGCGGGATGTTTTCCGCAAGGAAATCGTCCCATTCAAGGTGCGCGGCGCCGATCTCACGTGCTTTCTCGTCGGCGACTATGACGCAATGGATAACGAGGCGGCTGGGGAATATCTGCCCGACGAGCAGGTCTTCGTGGTTGTCGATCAGGGCAATCCACCCGTGTTCGACTATGGCGAGGCGTTCATTGGCGTCATGGCGCACGAGGTCGGTCACTTCCTGCACCACAAGCGGAACATTCCCGGCAGTGGGCACCACAATCGAAGCGGCATTTTGCTTTCCAGCGGCATGGAAAGCCTGTCCCTGGACAAGCAACTCGTCACCGACCTCAACGCGTGGTGAGAGCGCTCGTTCTCCACTCACGCTTTGGCAGCAATGTACCCGTAATAATTCATAAGGAAGTCCCCAATCGAGAGAGGCTTCTGAGCGCCACCCTTGCCCGGATGCGGGATTGCGTAATCTCCTTTGCCCCATGTGAAGATCGTTGTCGTCACGTTTCCGCTCGACACTTGTATCCTGTCACGCAAGACGACCCAGTGCCGCGTCAACACCGAGCCTTCATCCGACTGGTCGTCATATTCGATCATGTTGGCGCTTATGAACAGGCATACGCGGTATCCACTGGCGAGCAGGGCGTTGGCTTCGTTGACGCTGTCGAGGCCTTTGCTGAATTTCAGATTGGTCTCCTCGCGCACGTCCTGGTATCCGGCCTTGCGGAACCATTGCTCCATTTCGCTCGGCAAGGTGATCCCCGCGACGTCGCTTATTCTGCCGGTGTCGTCAAAATCGAGGAACCAATTTTCGGAGTCGCGAATGGAGGCGCAAGTCAGCCAATCGACGTGGTCCAGCGAGTAGGGCGGCGTGTAGTTTTTCACGTCCTTTCCCGGCTTGATCAGCAGGCGGCCGAGGTTCGCCTGCCCCTTCTGATACAGATCGATGGCGAACCGCGCATATTGCCCTGGCTTGTCGGATGCGTAGCTGAACATCAGCGCGGACGGACCGCACATGCTCGCTTGATCCTGATCTATGAGGCTCGGCTTCGCAATTCGCCTGAGAATGCCTATCCCGACGCGGTGCGGGTCGAGCTTCGGAAAGAATGTGGTCCTCGTGTTCTTGAGGAAATCGCAGACCATCTCCGCGGCGAGCTTCTTTTGATCCGAGTTGAGGTCGTACGGTCCAACCCCGAGCCACTTCTTCTTTTCGTCGCCGACGAAGAGCGTGATGAGTTTCTTCGAAGTCGGAGAAAGCGTTCTGGAGGTGTTTGCAATGGTGGTCAGGTCGTCCAGCTCGAATGCGGTGACCAGGCCGTCCGTGACGGTCGCCCTGATAATGTCGACGACTTCCGCGTAGTCTAGCTTGGAATCGTCGAGCAGACCCTTGCGAAGTGCGGCATCGACGGATGGCGTCGCGATCCCGTCCCATTGACCCTTTGGAGGAGGAGGCTTGGCGGCTGCCTTGGTCGCGAGGTCGACCAGCCGAGTGAAGGTTGGCCCGCCGGGCCGGATATAGCCGTCCGGCGTGCCCGGGAAGTTCTTTTTCTGGAAGTACAGGATCGAGTTGTAGAGGCTGTCGCTGGCGTGACCCGTCACGACCATTTGCGGTTTGAGCGTGGTCTCAGCTCCTCCGTCGGAAATGGCGATCTTGTTGAGCAGCGAGATGACCAGCTCCTGGTCTTGCTTCCAGTTCTGGCAGCTGCGACCCGTCGCGGCAAACCGACCGACTTTGTCTTTCAATTGCGGCATGAGCAATCACCAGCAATATGATCGTTTTCAGTGGCGGATTGCGGGCTCGACTATCGCGTTGGTGGTCGGCTGAAGTGTCCAGGCAAGCTTGTCGATGAACTCGTACTCAAATAGCGCCTGCGGATCGGTTCCGAAATAATATCCATACTGATGCAGAATCTTGGAGCCCTTGGCGACCATCTCGCGCTTCCATTTCAGGTCCTTGGCAGAGCTGAACTGAAATCCAATCACCACCGCATAGTTTTCGTACGCTTCGGCAACTTGCAGAATGGTCGCGCGCGTCAGGATGCCAGCCGGGTCTTCCAGACCTTGAACTCTGAACGCGGTGATGCGGTTCATCAGATTTGATGCAACCTCCTCCTCGGACCAACCCATGACGCCCGCTGCAACGCCCTTTGCGAAGCCTTCCTTGATGAACTTGACTTGAATGTTCTTGAGCGCCTCCCGAGCCGCGACCTTGTCGGCCACCATAAGGACCAGATCAGGAATCATCGCAGCGATATTCTCTGCCTTGAAAGCCTCCTTTAAACCCGCCTTGAAGCCGGCCTTGGCCGCGCTCCAAAATCCTTCGCCAGCGACGGAGCCTGCCGGCGGCGGCGGGACCTCTGGCGGGGTCGGTGTGTTCCGCGGGACTTTCAGTCTCACCTCCGGTGCCCGGAAGTCGAGCGCTTGAACGCCTCTCCTGCGCATAGCAATGAGCGTTCCTCCGCTGTCCCTAGTCAGCAACACCGGATTCTTGATGCCGCGAGCCACTCCGCCCGCCCTGACCTGGGCGACCACATCGGAATCGAACGCGGAAAGCCCGTGATTCAAACCCTCGTTGCCCCACTTCCAAACTTGCGCGCGAGGCACCTGGGTCATCATCTTGTCTTCGACGATCCGCAAGTCAGTGAGCAATTTTTCCCCGGACTGAGCGCGCGCTCCCTTTAGAAATTCAAACTTGACCCGGGGTGAGATCAGGACCTCGTGACCGTCCTTGGCCAGATTGAGAATTTCATTCTCAAAGCGTCGGCTGAGCGCTTTCTCGGCGGCGCTCGCCGCAGCTCTTTGCCCGTTCTGTATGTCTATAAGAATATTGGTATCGAGCCAGACGGGGGGCTTTAAGGGCGCCATTGCAACAACACCATTGGCATAAACTGTAGGACGCATTTTGCGTCGGCGAGCCTATCCCTCAGTCGCGTCTGCTGAAGCGCCGGTTCAAGCGGCTCTGCCGCACCCTCGATCGCAGACATGCGATCGTCAGCGCGCGCCTTTCGGCTTGGAGCCAAGCAGATCGTGCGTCCCACTGACGCTTAACGTTCCCGAGCACTCGAATCCCCCGAAAATTCCACAGGAGCCGGTGACGGTGACGCGCAGGTCCTTGCGTTGATACAGGTCGACCGAAACGCCAAATCGCGAAAAATCATTGGCGCTGTTCGGCAGGATCAGGTCGATGTGATCGATCGCCCAGCGCGGCAGGTGAGGATTGCTCTTCCAGAACAGTTCATTGACGGCGTGGTGTCCGAAATTCGGTCCGACCGTGAGGGCGCCGTCTGCGCCCTCGAACACGAAGCCGGTCTCGTCGATGTGAACATTGACCCGGTCCGGCGCTACCGCGAAATGCAGCGACGTGATGTCTTGCGGCGCCGGGTCCTTGCCGAACTGCGCACTATAGCCGTCGCTCCATTGCCCTCGGCCGCGCCCGAGCCCGAAGCCGTGCCGGCCCGGAAGGTCTCGCGTCGAAAGCGGCCGGTCGGATAGCTTTGGGCGCCAGATCTCCCGGAATCCCTTGCCGATTGTGGCTGCCATCGACAGATCAAGGGCCCAATGCGACGGCTTCTCCGGGCTTTTGCCTTCGGCGAAGGCGTCGAATCCGTCGGACGTCTTGGCAATGCGCAGCGTCTTGATCAGGTCTTCCCAGTCCTTGGGCAGGAACGTGACGCCGTCGAGCGTGCTCGTCGCGGCCGCGACGCCATATTTCTCCAATTGGCGTCGGATATAGGCCTTTTCGTCATAGAGGCGGACATTGGGATTCGGCCCCGCGAAATATTTCGACAGATCGATCTGCGGCCGGAGCATGGTCAGCCGCGCCGCGATCTTGCGGTAAGTGTCGGTTGTGGTCGGGTCGGTGGTCGTCACGGAGCTGCCCTCCGAGTGAAAGCCAGTCTCCGATTTGTCTGGTCCGGGCGGTGCCGGGTTCAACTGAACCTCCCAACCGGAAACGCCGACCACCATTCGTGGAGCAGTGTCAACAGCAAGGACGATCCGATGTCACTTCGGAGCAGGGTGCTAGACGTACTCAATGGCCCGGCGGTCGCGCGCATTCGCTTCCGGTTTCCGATCCGTGGCAGCCACGTGACGATTGCACCGCAAACGTTCCATCACGTCGCTCGCGCGATCCGGTTGGGACAGGTCAGCGTCAGAGTTCCGACGGACCTCGCGGCAAATGTTGCGGCACAATATAACGACGTCGCGCGGACCCGGGCGGACGGTACGGTCGTCGCGGCGAATACGCTGGAGGTCGTGTCGGCGACGGGGCGAATGGACGAAGCCTATATCGTCCACGAGGCCTTGCATGCGGCTTACGATCTGCTGCGTACCGGCCTCGACGGCAATGCGGAGGAGGCGTCCGCCTATGTCTGTACCGCGCTCTACTGCCGCATGACAGGCCTGCCGCGACCCCGCTGGGCGAACGGCCCGATCTACGCCAATGCCGCGGAGGTCGCCCGAACGTTGCTGTCGCAATATCAGAAGGGTGATCCCGGCATTCCCTGGGTCGGCGACCATGAATGGCAGATGCTGCGCGCCGGTGTCGGCCTTAGTGCGGTCTATGCCAGCGGACCCGGCGGCATTCTCACCGGATGGCTGCTCGGCCAACAATACACCCACGACGGCTGATCGCTGAGACTGTGTGCGCTCCGCAGAATGACGGGCCGGCTCCTTGCCGCCCGTCTTTGCTAAGGTCGACCGTTGAATGCCTCAGGCTACCAGCAAACCCAGCTTGCCGACCGTCGCCAGCGAACGGTCAACGCTTTGTCGGGTTGACAGCAGCAGCGGCTCGGCGGGCTGCCCGGCATCATTCGTTTGCTTGACCTGGACGGTCGGCCCGAAGGTTTCGGTCATTTCGGTTGTGATTTGCTCGATCGTCCGGGAGCCGTCGAGCAGCTGCAGAAAGTGGCGCGTCCTGTCGTCCTCCAACTGCACGGTCTGGTGAAGCAGATTGGTGACCAGCGGGCCGCTCTGCGCCTGTCTGCGGGCGAGCAGACTCGCCTGCGGACAATCCGTGACTTCTTTCACGAGAAACGGCCGTGATTTCAGAAAGGAGACCTCGCCGCTGCAGGCCAGGATATAGAGCGCTTCCGTCAATATCCGTTGGTCATCGGCTGTTTGCCGGCCTTCCAGCAGCGTCCGGGCGCCATCGAGCAGTTCAGTGAACGAGAGTGCGCGCGGCCAGGCCCGGCCGAGACAAAGATGTGCCGCCTTCAGGAGCGGATTGGTCACGGTGATTCGGCTGCCGTCCTGATTTTCAAATTCCATCTCGGAATCGTCGGTCAGGCAGGCGTCGGGGCGACGTGGGCTGGTGGTGCTCAGCAGATGGAAGGCGGTGATGAAGTCGAGATCGACCTTGCGGTCAAGGGAGATGCCTTCGTGGCAGAGCAACGTACGCCGAAACCCGTTGCCGTCGATGAAGTCCTGATACTGATCGCGCGCCATGAACTCGCTTTCGGGAAAGCGCTGCAGCGTGGCGCGGACCTCTTCGGTGTAACCGGCAAGATAGCGTCGTGAGAAATCGGCGTCGCTCAGATATTGCAGCCCATGTCGGCCGGCGTCTTCGACGACTTCGTGCAGCAGGAACGCCGTCGCGCCAGAATCGAGATCGTCGTGAAAAAGCAACTCGTCCGGAGCCTTGAGCACGCGGTTGCACTGGTCGCGCATGACTGTACCGTGCACCGAGCTGGACTTCGATCCTTCGCTGAGAAATTTCACGATGGCGCGAGCTTGTCCGACTTTCTCCTTCATCCCGGTGATGCGCCGGGTGTGGTAGCGCATCATGTCGCGGACCATGTCGCGAAGATGCGAGAACGGGTGCGCGTTATAACTGACGTAGCAGAGCCCCCGTGGCGCCAAATTCCGTTTGAAGATGGACATCATCTTCTCGCGCACGACCGGTGGTACCCATGAATATACGCCATGGGCGATGATGTAGTCGAACTGTCCGAAGGCAGCGTCGACATCCATGATGTCGCAATGCAGAAGCCTGATGTTGCTCAAGCCCAATGCGGCGATGTTCTGCTGTCCGCGTTCGATCGTAACGCCGCTCAGGTCGATACCGATGAACTCGCTGTCCGGATATTGAAAAGCCATCGGCAACAGATTGCCGCCAACGCCGCAGCCGAGCTCCAGGACCCGGCAGCGCTCGACCGGAGCCGGCTGCAGGCCGTAGACCGCAGCGATCGTCGCCAGATGGTTCGGGTGGGTGAGCCCGTAGACATGCCCGGGATAATACACCTCATCGTATGGTGTGGTGCCGGTGGTCGGCTGGCGGTGCTCGGTCTGGATGTTCATCGCAGTCAGTTCCACGAATATGCAAACTTGTCGTTCACGATCGAGACGCGCGTCTGCTTGACCTCCTCCTTGGCGAGAGACTTGCTCAGGAATTCGCGCGACAGTTCGGGCAACAGCGTGTTGGTGATGATGTTATCGATCATCCGCCCGCCGGAGTCCGGATCGTTGCAACGGGATACGATGTGCTCGACGACTGCATCGTCGTAGCCGAAGGCAGCCTTGTGATTATCGCGGAGGCGCTGTCCGATCCGGTCGAGCTGCAATCTGACGATGCCGGCAAGCATCTCGTCCGAAAGCGGAAAGTAGGGGATCGAGACAATGCGCCCAAGCAATGCGGCAGGGAACACCTTCAGCAATTCCGGCCGCAGCAGCCTGGCGAGTTCTTCCGGCTCGTTGCGATACTTCGGATCGCGCGCCAGGCTCATGATGAGATCGGTGCCGACGTTCGTGGTCAGAATGATCAATGTGTTCTTGAAATCGATTCGCCGGCCGTTGCCGTCCTCCATGACTCCCTTGTCGAACACCTGAAAGAAGATCTCATGGACGTCGGGATGGGCCTTCTCCACCTCGTCGAGCAGGATAACGCTGTAGGGCTTGCGCCGGACCGCTTCGGTGAGCCGGCCGCCTTCACCATAGCCGACGTAACCCGGAGGTGCGCCTTTCAAGGTCGAGACCGTATGCGCCTCCTGGAACTCCGACATGTTGATCGTGATCATGTTCTGCTCGCCGCCATAAAGGGTTTCGGCAAGCGCGAGGGCGGTTTCTGTCTTGCCCACGCCGGACGGTCCGGCCAGCATGAAAACGCCAATCGGCTTGGACGGGTTGTCCAACTTGGCGCGGCTGGTCTCGATTCGTTTCGCAATCATCGTCAGCCCGTGGGACTGGCCGAGCACGCGGCGATTGAGAATTTCGGGCAGCTTCAGGACGGTCTCGATTTCGTCGCGCATCATTCTGCCGGTCGGGATACCCGTCCAGTCGGACACGACAGAGGCGACCGACTGCTGGTCGACATGGGCATAGATCATCCGCTTTTCCGGATTGATGCCCTCCAGTGTCTCGAACTTGCCGCGCAACTCGACGCGTTTGGTGGCTCGATCTTCGTCTCCGTTCTCGGAGAGGATTTCGCGAATGCTGCGGATATCCTTGACGAGCTCCTGTTCCTTGGCCCAGTCGGCCTCCAGGCCGGTCAGCTTGGCCTTGAGCGCCGCAATGTCGCCGTCGATCGCTGTGATGCGCTCGCCGTTCTCGTCCCCGAGATCGCCGTCGCTGACCAGCGCCGATCGTTCGGCCTCGCGGGCCGCGATGGCGACGCGAGCGTCCTCGATCAGGGCCGGCGTCGCGCTTTGACTGATGGCTACCCGTGCTGAAGCTGTGTCCAGCAGGCTGACCGCCTTGTCCGGCAGCTGTCGGGACGGAATGTAGCGATGCGACAGGTTGACCGCGGTCACGATCGCGGCGTCCGAGATGCGAACGCCGTGGTGCTTCTCCATCGGGCCCAGGAGACCGCGCAGCATGATGCAACAGGTCTCGACATCCGGCTCATCGACCTGGATCGGCTGAAAGCGCCGTGTGAGTGCGGGGTCCTTTTCGATGTACTGGCGATACTCTGCCCAGGTGGTGGCGGCGATGGTCCGCAGCGTGCCGCGGGCGAGGGGAGGCTTGAGGAGATTGGCCGCGTCGCCGGTGCCGGCGGCGCCACCGGCCCCGATCAGCGTGTGCGCTTCGTCGATGAACAGGATAATCGGGGTAGGCGAGTTCTGTACCTCGTCGATCACCGAGCGCAGGCGCTGCTCGAACTCGCCCTTCATCGAGGCACCGGCCTGCATCAGGCCGATATCCAGCGCGCAGAGCCTGACGTTGCGCAGCGGCGGCGGCACCTCGCCGGCGGCAATGCGCTGGGCAAATCCCTCGACCACGGCAGTCTTGCCGACGCCGGCCTCGCCGGTGAGGATCGGATTGTTTTGCCGCCGGCGCATCAGCACGTCGATCAATTGGCGGATTTCGTCGTCTCGGCCGAGGATCGGGTCCATCTGGCCCGATCTGGCCTTGGCGGTCAGATCCTGGGAGAACCGGTCGAGCGGCGTCGTCCCCTTGGGATTCGCCCGGTCCGTACCGTCAGTACCGGCACCGGCCAATCCGGAGCCGTCCATCGGACGCATGGTCTCCTCCTCGGAGCCTGCCCAGATGGCGCGGTGCTCCGCAGCCAATGCGTCGACATTTATCTTGGCGAATTCCTGCGAGATGTTGTTGAGCGCACGACGGATCTCGTTCGATTTCAATCCGGCGACCAGGAGATGTCCGGTGCGGATCTGGGTCTCGCCGAAGAACAACGTGGCATAGTGCCAGCCACGGTCGAGAATATCGATGACCGAATTGGCGACGCCCGGCATGTCGGTTTCGTTCTTGCGGAAACCGTTGATGACGCCCGCGAGGTCCGACAGCAGCCGCGCGCGGTCGAGCTTGTAGTGATCCACCGATAGGCTGAGGTCGGTCCGCTCCTGTTGCAGGATGTGAAACAGCCAGTGCGCAAGCTCCACATTACGGTTGCTGACGCTCTTGGCGTGGCGCAGGGCCTGTATGAAGGCATCGTAGCCGGCCCGGTTCAGTTTGCCAGTCACGGCCTCAAGGCTGATATCGGTCACGATGGCGCCTCCTGCTCAATCCCGGACGATGCCGGGTCGTCGCGGAAATCGGCTCGAATTCCCATGATGTTAGGACAATCGGAGCGATGCTTAGGTTCAAATCGGCTGCTGATCAGTCGCAGCGTTGCGCCGGGCTCTGAGACGCTCGGCAAGGTGAAAGCGTGCATCGCGCCGATATTCCTCAGTCGAGGCCCAGTTCGGCGAAACCCAGCTGGTCCATCCGAGGCGTCCGCTCTGCCCCAGCTTCATCGGGACAACCGCTCCCGCCGGAATGGCAAGTTCCACCTCCCACTCGAGTTCGTCGCCGATGTAGAAGTAGACGGCGTCAGCCAGGGGCTCGGACAGGTTCGGCGCTTCGGTGGGCAGGAACTGCTCGTATTGAGCAAAATCCTTCACGAACACGCGAACCCTGATCTTGTCTTCGACACTGAACACACGCGAGCCCAGGAGCGCGTCGTGACCCAGCTTGGCGTGCGTCCCGCCGAGCCGGCTGCAATGGCTTGGGTCGAATGGGAGCCATGTGCCAACGAACTCGTCGATCTCGACCCTGACATCGAACAGCCCTTGCAGCAGCCGCGCCAGTCGTGATGCGGATTTCGCTCTGGGTGAAACCAGCCCGGCGAAGCTCAGCTTCGCCATGTCAGGCACGGTATCCCGATTGGCAAAAATATCGGAGCCGAGGCCGGCAAAGGAGCCGACATAGGCGATGAAGCGGTCGTCGGATGGCCGATCGTGCTGGGCGATCGGCCGTGCGTCTGCCCAGGCCCGAAAGAACAACTGCAGAAAGCGTCCATTCAGCAGATCGAGAAAGCGGGGGAAAGCGTCGTCCCGCATCAACTGCCAGCCGACGCTCTCGTCGGTGGTGGCCAGCGGCAGCGCGCCCTGCGGTCCGAGCAGGCCGAGGAATTTGACCAGAATTTTGAGCCTGCCATCACGATCGTCGACCGAGCTCAGATTGGAGGCGGGAAATTCCAGATAGGGGGTCTGACCGAGGTCGACAAACTCCTCGCGACGCGCTGCACTGTCGCCGATCCGCGGCCGATCCGGATTGCATCGCTCGAGCTGGCGGAGCGTCTGAAAGAAATCGAACCGCCAGGGTTCGGCCTTCATCTGGTCGATCAGCGTCACAGCGGCCTCCGGGTGCCCATGCGGGCCGGCCAACGCATGATCTCGCCGCGCTCCGGAGTCGAGATGACGGTCTGGGTGAAGGTGTTGAAGCCCGAATAGTCGGCGAAGAAGCGTTCCAGCACAGCCCCGAGCAGGAACACGCCGCTGCCTTCGAATGCCTTCTCGTCAAGAGTGACCGTGATCTCCAGGCCGCGCGCTGCGCCACTGCCGGTACGCTCACGCACCCGCCGCACCACGGGCCTGCTCTCGACGCTGCGCACGCCACGAATCTTTCGTTCCGTCGCATCGTCGAACTGGTCGGCGAATAAGGACAGCATCTCCCGCAGTGCTCCGGCGTTCTTGCCGCCGCTACGCTCCACGAGGCCGAGATAGTTCAAACTCAGCATGTTGATCAGGCGCCAGCTGACGACGCCGCTATTGGCGATTTCGCTGCGGCTGCGCAACTGCGCCACCACCGGCTCGCGTGGTCGGGTGGGGCCGGCGATGCACATCAGCTCAAGCGAGGTGTCGTCCAGCAGGCGAAAGTCGGCTCCGCCCTGGCCGACCGGCAGATGCTCCGTGAGATGCCGGTTGGAGCACAGCGCGCGGACGCTCAGCTCGGCGGCGGATCCGTCGCCGCTCGGGTCGCCGGGCTCGAGCAGCGAGAGGAACATGTCCGTCCCGGTATAGTCCGAGGCCGCGCCATAGGTCTTCTCTTCGACGGTGCGCCGCCGAGGCAGCCGACGAACCGTATAATAAAGTCCCTCGACCGATCCGGCCGTCCGGTCGACGGCGGCGGAGTACAACGGACGCACGCGGCGCTTGTCCTTTTCCGCCGGAAAGTGCGCGTAAACCTCCAGCACCTGGTGCGGCTCATATTCGAGATAGCGGCTTCGGTCGGGCACCACGTGGTATTCGTAGGTATTCGACTTGATCGGGATGCGATCGCTGGTCTTCTCGAACAGGTTGATCGCCGGGGCGGTGTAGAGACTGAACGTATCCGCCCGGACCGAGGCGGCGAGACGCGAGTTGTGCTCATCGAACGCGAAGACGATATCGATGGATTTGCTGCGTAACCGCGGCATCACAACGCGAAGCTGCGTCAGATTGACGCCAAGGAACTTGCGCGGAAACACGAAATATTCCCGTAATAGCTCCGAGCCGCGAAAGACCCGGTTGTCGTTCGGAAACAGGGATTCGTTCTCGCTGAAGCCGACCTGCTGCACACAGTCGTTCGGAGCCCGGATGACGACCGGATCGCCGAAATCGTCGAGATAGCGAAAATAGAGCCCGACGCAATTCGAGGTCAGTTGTTCGTAAAGTGCGATGGCATCCGACTCGGCGCCGGTCAGGTAGATGGGCAGTTCGCTGGTGCGGCAGCCGGCGAACCAGGTCTCCGGCTTGTTGCGAGTCTCGGCGTCCGCCGGCTCCTCGTCGAGCCGCGCGGCGGTACGGTGCGTCAAGGAGAGCCTGAGCCCGGCGATAACTTCTCCGCCGACTGGAATTCCGAGGGCCTGCAACGCGCCCGCGGTCGCGAAATATTCGGCGCCGGTGACGTCAAAAGGCCAAAGCACGATATCGCGGCAAAGCCGGAATCGGCAGGCGAGGCTCCGTTCCCTTTCGCGATAGTTCGCGTCGAAATAGGCGCCCCGCGCGATCTTCTTGCCGTCGCGCAACGCCGGATCGGCGTAGGTCGGCTGAATCTTGACCAGCATGGCGGACGGAGTCGGCGCGAGATAATTCGGAACCAACTGCTCAAGCAGGTTCGCGGTGAATTCCGGAAACTCGTGCTTGAGCTTGAGCTGGACACGAGCGGCGAGAAATGCAGCGCCCTCCAGCAGGCCTGAGATCATCGGATCCGAGCGGTCGCGGACCAGACCGCCGAGGCGCTCGGCGATACCAGGATATTCCTCGGCAAAACCTTCCGCGTGCTCGTACAGCAGCGACAGTTCACGATTGTAGAAGTCGAGGAATTCGCGGTTCATGCTATAATCGGTTGATCTGTATATCGCCGCTGTCGAGGTCGACGTCTGCGACGAATTCCACGGGCACGTTGAGCGGTTCGCACTTCAGATCGGAATGCACGACAAAGCGCAGCTTGAGCTGCTCGGGGCCCACGGAGGTGTCGCGCCGCACCCGGATGGACTTGCGATCGAGTCTCGGCTCGTAGGTCGTGAGCGACATGCGCAGGGCATCGCTGAGCTCCTCGTCGGTGACTTCGTCGATCGAACGGTTCGCGATATCGGGGAAACCATAGTTCAGGATCGAGGTGCGGACGCAGCCGCGACCGGTCAGGTCAAGCGTCGATTCGAGGGCAATGGTATTGAGGAGTGTTTCGACGTCCTGCGAAACCTCGCGCCTCAGCAGCGTCTCCGAGATCGGGAAACGACCAGCGCTGCGCCGTCCCGCTATCACTCGCTCACCGAACTGATCGCGCAGTTCGAGTGGTTTGCGGGCATCGCGAGCGTCATGAGCCGCACGAAAGGCCAGCATCAATGGCGGAGAGAGCCGGTCCTTCCTTGGCGTAACGGTCATTGACGGTCCCCGTACAGCCGGCGCCGATTGCCGCTATTGGCAACCGGCGCCGGGCAGGAAGCCTGCGATCAGGCCCATTCCTTGTTGGCCGCAACGTCCCATCCGAACACCGGAGACGCGCCGGCGCCGCCTTTTTCGGTCTGGGTCTTGTAGGTCATTTTGACCTTCTGGAAGTTCAGGCTGACGTTTTCGGTGAGGCGATCCTCGCCGTGCGATCCGCCCGTCGAGACGCTGGAAACCAGAACGTGCTTCATCTCGATCTTGAGATATTCGAGCGGATGTTCACCGGCCTTGCGGACCGTGAGAATGGCGCTGTCGATGTGCTTTCCATTGGCGCAGACCTTGAAAAGCTCGGGTGTCGCCTTGTCCACGAAGTGGGTGAAGTGGAGGTCTTGAACGGCGACCTTGCCGGCGCCGCCGCCCGATCCGCTGTGGAACGTGCCGCTTTGGCTCTCGCCGAACGACCAGCTTAAAATGTCGATTTCTTCCTTGTGTTTGTCGTCGAGCGACTCGCCCTTGATCGGATCGAGTTTCAAAAAGATGTCGACAGCCATAGCGTAGCCCTTTCAAAATTCTCTGATGAGTGACGGTTGCGATAGCGCGGCGTCAGGAGCTCGGGCCTGGCAGGCGCGAAACAAGACTGAGACCGACGTCCATCGCTTCCAGTTGAAAGTGGGGACGGAGAAAGAAGCGCGCGTTGTAATATCCCGGGTTCTCCTCGTTTGCTATGACCTCAACCTTCGCAGCGGCCAGCGGCTTGCGCGCTTTCTGAGCTTCTGACGACAAGGCCGGATTGGCATCAACGTATTCGTTGATCCAGGTCTGCAGCCAGACCGTCAGCTCATCCTTTTCCTTCATGGATCCGATCTTGTCGCGAACCATGCACTTCAGATAATGCGCAAAGCGGGATACTGCGAACATGTAGGGCAGGCGTGACGACAGGTTGTCGGACGCGGTTGCATCCACGCCCTTGTCGCCGAAATACTTCTTCGGCTTATAGAGCGACTGGGCGCCGATGAAGGCGGCCTTGTCGGTGTTCTTGCGATGGATCAGCGGGATCAGTCCCGCCTTTGCAAGCTCGTGCTCGCGACGATCGCTGATGGCGATCTCGGTCGGGCATTTCAGGTCGACGCCACCGTCGTCGGTCGGGAACGTATGCGTCGGCAGGTTGATGACCTCGCCGCCGGACTGGACGCCGCGGATGCGCGTGCACCAGCCGAACTCCTTGAAGGCGCGGTTGATGTTGACCGCCATCGCATAGGCGGCGTTGATCCAGCCGTATTTGTCACCGGTGTGCCCGTCCGTCTCCTCTTCGAAGGCGAACTCTTCCACCGGCTCCGATTTGGCGCCGTAGGGGAGGCGGCCCAGTGCGCGCGGCATGCACAGACCGAGATAGCGCGAGTCGTCCTGATCGCGCAGTCCCTTCCATGCGGCGTATTCCGGCGTGTCGAACACCTTGCCGATGTCGCGAGGGTTGGACAGTTCGGTCCACGAGTCCATTCCCATCAGCGTAGGCTCGGCGCCGCTGAAGAAGGGGGCGTGCGCGGCGCCGGCGATCTTGCTGAGATCGCGGAGCAACTGCACGTCGGTGGGAAGGTGGCTGAAATAGTAGTCGCCGATCAGGCAGCCGAACGGCTCGCCGCCCAGTTGGCCAAATTCGTACTCGTAGATCTGCTTGAACAGCGGGCTCTGGTCCCAGCGCGCATCGGGATAAAGCCGCAGGTTCCGATACAACTCGTTCTTGGAGACGTTCATCACCCGGATCTTGAGGTTGGCGTCGGTCTCGGAATTGAAGACGAGGTAGTGGAGGCCGCGCCAGGCACTTTCGATCGCCTGGAATTCGGGCGCGTGCAGGATCTCGTTCATCTGCGCGGTCAGCTTCTGATCGATCCGCGCGATCATCTCCTCGATGGTGTCGAGCACGTCCGACTTGATGACGCTCGTATCCTTCAGCGCTTCCTGAACGAGCGTGGACACCGCGTTCTCGACTTCGGTCGCCGCACGTTCGGTGCGCGGCTTGAAGCTTTGCTTCAGCAGGGCGGCGAACTCGTCGGCCTCGACGGTCCCGACCTTGGTGGTGGTCTCTTTGTGGATTGCTTCTTTTGCCATGGTCCCCATTCCTTCCCTTAGCTGTTGCTGTCGGCTTCGGTGGACTGGCTGGTCGCGCGCTCGCGCAGTGCGGCCATCAGTTGAGGATCGGCGAGGAGCTTCTTCAGCTGATCCTCGGCGCCCACCTTGCCATCCATGTAGCGCAGCAGGTTGGCGAGCTGTTCACGCGCTTCGAGCAGCTTGGCCGTCGCCGGCACCTGGCGGGCGACCGCCACCGGCGTGAAGTCGGAGATCTTGTTGAAGCGCAGGTTGACGGAGATCTTTTCGTCGGACCCGTCGCTGAGACGGTTGGCGACGCGCGCCGTCACGCCGGGCTGGATCGCCGCCATGCGGTTGTCGAAATTGTCCATGTCGAACTCGAGGAACTTGCGCTCCTCGACCTTCGTCTTCTCGATGCCGGGGTTATTGCCGGAAAGATCGGACAGGACGCCCATGACGAACGGCAGCTCGATCAGCCGCTCGGCATCGTAGGGATCTTCGTAAGTGATGTGCACGCGCGGTGCGCGGTTTCGGCGAATGAATTTTTGACCGCTGTCGGTTGCCATTGGATTGCCCTCTTCACAAAAAAATCTCTGCGGAAGCCGACTTGCGCGACGCAGGCAGGGAAGTGCCTCGGTCTTTCGTCGGCGGAGCTTCCTTCCGTTCAGTTAGTCCCGTCGAACGGAAGGCGGGTTCAATTCGATTTATCGATCGCCTTCAGAGCGCCCTCGGGTAGCACTTCGTTCAGCAGGCTGAGGAAGTCTCGCTGTGCGAGTTCGCGTGCGCGATCGACCAGGAACGGGATCGGGCTGGACGGCTCTGCGGCCCGGAAGAAGGAGGCAACCTTGCTCAGCAAGTCCAATGCCTGCGCTCTGTTTTCTGCCGCAAAAACAGCATCTTGAGCCTCATTTTCGGCCGCGGATGGGAGCGAGGTGGCGAATTCGGCCATGCGTTCGATCGGCAGGTCGAAGACCTTGTCGCGACCGATATTGATGGCGGCGGTCTCCACGTGGGCCGGCATCAGCATCCGCATCACTTCGATAAACGATTTGCCAACCATGTCCTGTGCCTGCCGCACCAGCAACAGCGCCGGGCTCGACGGTTCCTTCCGAGCGAAGTAGTCGGCAGCCGCCGCTAGTGCCGCGGATGCCTGTCCGGGTGACGTCACTGCGCCGGCGATTTCGATCGGAGGCTGCCGGTCGTCTTGGGCGGTTTCCTCTGGGGATGAGGTAACTGCGGAAGGATCGCGTGCGGTCACCAGAGCTGCGAGCCAGCTGGACAAGCCGTTCGCGACGCCCGCCAGCCGGTCGAGACTGATGGGTTGCCCCGAGTTCAACTTTTCGTGCCAACCCGATTTGATGCCGGCGATCTCGGCAGCGACCGCCGAACAGCGGGCGCTCACCGCCTTGAGGGTGTCGAGGTCGGTCTCGGCGACGATGCGCTCGATGGTTCCGAGATCTGGCATGTCGACATCGGCATCGCCGGCGGGAATTTCGCCCTTGGCAATCTGATAGGCTCGGTAGTTGAGGCTGCCGTGCCGTCGATTTTCGATCAGGGGAAGGAATTGGAGCGGGTTGATCACCGTCGGAAACACGTCGATCGCCTCGATGGTGACGGCGCGAAAGGCATAGTCGCCATCCTCACCCCTCGGGTGAACCGCTTCCCATTGTTCGCGGAGCAGCAGGGTGGTTGCCCGCAGGCAGCTGAGGAAGCCGTCGAGGTCGCGGTTCAGGATGGAAAACTTGGCGAGCAGCATGGTCAGGCGCAGATCGCGGGTGCGAGCCAACAGGGGCTGGGCAGCGGCGAACTGGCCGGCAATATCGATGGCCTTCGGGTCGAAGCGTCCGCGCTCTCCGTTCGCGTTGACGACCTCGAAATACGACATCGGCAGCAGCGATTCCGCAGCTGCGAAGAAATTCAGGTACTGGACGTCGCCGGCCGCATCGAGGTCGGGCCCGCAGGGATCGTCCGGGTCGATAGGCTGGGTCAGGGATGCGACGTCGAGCATGCAAAGAGGATCCGTCTGCGAGGCCCTGGCCCCTCTACCAGGTCCATGACATCTGGCGGATCACGCGGGGGATCATGATCCGATTGACTAGTAGGTCAGATCAACGCCGGCCTCGGTTCATTCCCGCGATGGTGGCGGTTTCCCGTGAACCAGCAAGCGCTTGGAACCGACTACATGAGTGCCGCAGTGGCTTCCCCGGGCGGGTGCGTTGCCGCGTCAGGAGAGGTGACACCGAGCGGACTTGCCGGCCATCCCACCGATGGACGGCTCGGATTTCGGTCGTTCGTGCTTGACCGCCCGATGCGCCGGTTGCGCAGCTCGTGCGGTCAACGAGGGAGTTTAACGCCCACATGGGCCAGCTTACCCAGGATACCCGCCTCTGCGAGCTCAAGACCCCCCTTGGCAAGGACGTTCTGGTTTTTGCCCGGTTCGAGGCCGCCGAAGGTCTGAGTGAACTTTTCGAATATCGCATCGAATGTCTCAGCGAGGAAGCCGATCTCGACTTCGATCGGGCCATCGGTAAGCAGTGCACCCTCACCATCAAATTGCACGAGAAGGAACGCGAGTTCAGCGGCATTCTCACGGAAGCCCAATGGCTGGGGGTGAAGAACGACTATTTCAGTTACCGGATCGTGCTGAGGCCCTGGTTGTGGCTGCTGTCGCGGACCACCGATTGCCGGATCTTTCAGGACAAGAAGGCGCCCGACATCATCAAGGAAGTCTTCAACGAGCGCGGCTTCACCGATTATGAGTCCAAGCTTACCGAAGAGGGCTCATGTCCAAAGCTCGAATACTGCGTTCAATATCGCGAGACCGATCTGGATTTCGTGTGCCGGTTGATGGAGCAGCACGGGATCTACTACTTCTTCAAGCATGAGGGCGGCAAGCACACGCTGGTGCTGGCTGACTCCAAGTCCTCGCACAGTCCAATCAACGGTCTCGCGAAGATCCCCTACATCCCGCTCACCGGCTCCGATCGTCGCGGCGAGCAGCATATTTATGAATGGGCTTCCGAGCGCCGGTTCCGCACCGGGAAGATCGAGCTCAACGACTACAACTACCAGAAGCCCAACGCGCAGATGATCAGCGACGCCAAGGGCTCCGAGCACTACACGCGATCCGAGATGGAGTTCTACGACTATCCCGGCAAGTTCAAGGAGAAGTCCGACGGCGAGCGATACGCGAAGATTCAGCTCCAGGCCGAGCAGGCGATGGATCGGCGCCGCCGGGGCAATGGCGACGCCGTCAATCTGTTTCCGGGCGGACTAACCAAGCTCGAGAAGCACTCGAAAGACTCGCAGAACGTCGAATATCTTGTGGTACGGGCAGCTCACT
Source organism: Bradyrhizobium sp. BRP56 (assembly GCF_020194035.1). Lineage (NCBI taxonomy): Bacteria > Pseudomonadati > Pseudomonadota > Alphaproteobacteria > Hyphomicrobiales > Nitrobacteraceae > Bradyrhizobium > Bradyrhizobium sp. BRP56. Next base: position 131,901 of record NZ_JADYVV010000012.1, on the reverse strand, counting down.
CGTTTTCCATCGAATCCTATCGCACTGGCGGCCCCGGCGACGCCGGACAGCACGTCTACTTTGGCAGCTACGAATTTCTGCCGAGCGATCGGCCGTTTCGAACTCCCATGACGACGCCGAAGCCGAGGATCAACGGCATTCAGACAGCCAAGGTGGTGACCAAGGACGACAATTCGAGCGAGGAAATTGACGTCGAGTCGCTGGGCGAAATCTATGTTCGCTTTTTCTGGGATCGGAAGAAGAAGCGGTCGTGCCGGTTGCGCGTGGCGCAAGTCTGGTCCGGCAAGCGCTGGGGCGGTCAGATCATCCCGCGCGTCGGGCAGGAGGTGGTGGTGGAATTCCTGGAAGGGGATCCCGACCGGCCCCTGGTGATAGGAACCGTATACAACGATGAATACAAGCTGCCTTACGACCTGCCGTCCAAGAAGACGATTGCGGGTCTGAAGTCCGACTCGACCAAGGGAGGAGGCGGCTACAACGAATGGAACTTCGAGGACAAGAAAGGGTCCGAGAAGATCACCCTGCATGCCGAGAAGGACTACGACGTCACGGTCCGCGACACCGAGACCAGGACCATCGGTGAGGCGGCGTTCGGCGGCGACACCCGCAAGGCCACGCTCAAGAACGGCAACGACAAGCTTGATATCCAATTGGGCGGTCAGCACATCAAGCTGGCGATGGATCAGTCCGTCGATGCGGGCCTGAGCATCACCCTCTCGGCCAACGTCAACATCACCCTACAGGTTGGTCCAAGCCAGATCATCCTGTCTCCAGCCGGCATCGTCATCAACGCGCCGACCATCACCATGACCGCGCAGGCCGCCATGGCGCTCGCGGCCGGCGGCCCGTTGGTTGCCCACGGCACGCCAACCATTGTCGGCTGACAGCCATGAATCAGGTTCGGTTCAGCACAGTCCACGATCTCTTCGAAGCCTATCCGCTGGCGCGCTACGACGTCGGCAAAGCCGCTCCGGACAAGTTGTCGTTGGATTTCCTGCAGGAGGCGGCCGATGCGGGCAACTGGCACCAGGCTGTATCCTTCTGCGCGTATCTGCTCCCCAGGCGCGTGGCCGTCGCCTGGGGCTGTCGCTCGTTGCGGCAGATGTTCGACCATTTCGACGGCAATGAAGGCAGGTCGCTCAGTTTTGCCGAGACCTGGGTCCGGCAACCGGACGAGCAATCGCGCAACAAGGCTTTGGCGGTCGGCAACGCCAACGATCCCGAGCAGCCGGCGACCTGGCTGGCGCTGGCGGCGGGTTGGTCTGGCGGAAGCGTGGTTCCCGCGGAATTTGCACCGGTCGAAGCCAAGCCGGACCAGACAGCGCGAGCGGTTCGCGCAGCCCTTTTGATCGGCCTCTGCCGGCTTACCCGTGAGTCCAGGGACCGGATAATGACGGCCTGCCTGGAGGATGGTATTCAATTGGCACGCGGCGAACCGCGCCCTCCACGCTGACGAGACGATGTGATGGTGCTTCGCTTCAACATCGAGAACGAGCCGAACCTTCCGGACGGCGGCCCTATGTCATTTACTGTCACCGGAAGGCGTTCGGTCGACATTGGCCGGGACCGCCATCTCGACTGGACATTGCCCGATCCGGCACGGATGATTTCGGGGAAACATTGCGAGATCCACTATCGCGACGGCGGCTACTGGCTGCACGACGTCTCGACCAACGGCACTTTTCTCAACGGTGCCGACCAGCGTATGCGGGGAGCGCATCGGCTGCGCAACGGCGATCGGCTCGTCATCGGCCACTATGTCATTGGCGTTTCGCTGGACCTGGATGAGCCTGCCGAGGGCACTCCGAGCCATGGTGCGCAGCAGCAAGCTCCGCTCGCTCAGCAGCACGCCGATTACCAGGAACTGTGGGCTCCCGGTCGCGACGTGCCGCCGCCAATCGACCCGCAGCAGTTGCGAAAGCCGCGCGAGGCCGCGCGGCCCGTCAATCCGGAATTCCTGGACTGGGCAGCGAGCGTTCCCGCGGCGGGTGTGGATCCTGTCCGCCATTCGTCGCAGATGCCTCAACGCGAGCCGCCGCTGCACGACGACATGAGCTGGGCAGCCGGTCCGGTCGCCACGCCAAAACCGCCGGTCGACGTGGTGCACGCGATGCCGACGCCGCGCCGACCGTCGGTATGGGCCGACGACGACGCGGCAGTCCCGCCAGCGCCGGCGCCTTCACCGACAGGGCATGTGGGAGCGCCGCGGCCGCAACTGGCCGAGCCGGCACCGGCCACGGCCGCGTCGATCGGCAATCCGGAGTTTGCGCGCCTGGTCGCACGTGCTGCCGGGCTGCCGGACGGTTTCTTTGCCGACAAGACCGAAGCCGAGCTCGCGGAACAGCTCGGCCTCATCCTGCGCATGACCGTGGAAAACTTGATGGCCCTGCTGCAGGCGCGGACCCAGGCCAAGCAGCTGACGCGCAGCACCAGCCAAACCACCATCCAGGCTATCGAGAACAATCCGCTGAAATTCTCGCCGACCGCGGAAGACGCGATGCGTATCCTGTTCGGGCCGCCGACGCGCAGTTACCTCGATGCGCCGCATGCCTTCGCCCAGGGCTTCAAGGATCTCAAATCCCATCAATTGAAGACCTATGCGGCAATGCAGCATGCCGTCCGTGGACTGATCGCCAGTATCGATCCGACGCTGATGGCGCGCGAGCTCGAGCTTCAGCGCGGCGCAAGATCCCTGTTTGGCTCGAACAAGAGCAAGCTCTGGGATGAATTTTTGACGCGCTGGAACGCGCATCTCGGTCGCGACGAAAGCGCGCCGATCGATACCTTCATGCTGCATTTCTCCGAATATTACGACCGCGCAGACAAGTCGGGGTCAAAGTGAACTGTCGGTGACGATGCAGTCGCCGATCATTGCCAAGTGGATGTAGGAATGTCTTGGTACAGCAAAGTTTTCTGGTCGGAAGGCCTGTTCCTGCGGCCGCATCATTTGCAGCAGAACGATCGCTATCTCGAGCATCTGCTGGAAAAACGCGTTCGGTACACGACACCGTATCCCTGGGGCTTTGCCCAGCTCGAGATCGATAACGATCTTACCCAGCAGAGCAAATTCGCCGTGCGCAGTGCGACCGGCGTCATGCCGGACGGAACGCCGTTCGATATTCCTGCCGACAGCCCGATCCCGGAAGCCATCGAAGTGCCGGATTCGGCCGCAGGCCAGATCGTCTGGCTGATGATGCCGGTCGCGGCGCCCAATACGCGGGAGGTGGATGAGGATCGCACCGACAGCGCAAGTCGCTACGTTCGGACTGCCGAAACGTTTATCGATTCAACCTCGGCGCTGCGCATCGAAGAAGAGATCGACGTTGTCTATCCACGCCTGTCGTTCGAGCTGCGCAAGACGAGCAAGCCGGGATACATGGGTCTGGGGATCGCTCGCATCCTCGAAGTGCGCGACAAGAATATCCTGTTCGACGACAAGTTTGTGCCGCCGATGCTGGTCTGCGCCGCGCATCCGGTTGTCGATGGCTGGCTCAATCGAATCATCGGCTGGGTCGAGACCAAGCTCGACGAGTTGGCACGCTACGCAGTCGATCCTTCGTCCGGCGGCGGTTTGCAGAGCGTCGACTATCTGGTGCTGCAGGTACTGAACCGGACTATTCCGGTGCTGACTCATTTCAAACGGTCCGGCAGCGTGCATCCCGAGCGGCTGTACGTGGAATTGCTGAGGTTTGCCGGTGAGCTTGCGACCTTCGCGACCACCGAACGCCGCGCACGTGACTACCCGGCATACGATCACGACAACCTCGAATACGTCTTCACGCCCCTGGTGCGCGACATCCAGGATTTCCTGAGCGCGCGGCTGGGCAGGCGGGCGATTCGTCTGGAGATCATTGAACGCGCCCAGAACGCATTTGTATCGCCGATCCGCGATCGCGCGTTGTTCCGAAATGCGACCTTGGTGCTGGAGGTCGCCGCGCGGCGGCCTCTCGTGGAGATTCAGAATGAATTCCCGCACCTGTTCAAGGTCGGGCCCAACACAAAAATGACCGAGATCGTCCACGCAAACCTGCCGGGTTTGACCTTGGTGCATCTGCCGACGCCGCCACCGCACATCCGAGCCATCACAGACCACGTCTATTTCTATCTCGATCGCAAGTCGCCGCTGTGGCCCGAGTTCAGCACAGCGGCCTCGATCGGGATGCATTTTTCCGGCGACTGGCCGGAGCTTGAGTTGTACCTTTGGGCCATCCTGGAAGAGCGGCCATGACCGACAGGGACAAGCCGGTTAATCCTTTCGGTCGGGGTGAACGGACCATCATCCGTCCGAACCCCGGCGGGAAGATGCCGCCGGCTCCGGCTCCTCAACCTCCGGCAGGCGAGGGACCTGCCAGCCGTCCAGCGTACTCGCCATCGCCCATGACTTCTCCTGGTGCTCCTTCGCCGCCGCCCTCATTTTCTCCCACACCGCAGAGCCCAAGCTACGCCGCCCCGCCGACCAGCCAGCCCTCAGAGGAATGGATTTCGACACCGGCGCAGGCTCAGGCGCCGCAACCGATCCTGCCGCCCGGACCGCCCTTGCGTGTCGACGATCTGGTTGCGCCAAACGCCAATCCGGTGATGCGCGCCGGCGGCCCTTTGCTGCAGTTGCTTGGCCGGCTGCGCGTCGCGCTGATGCGGGCGTCATTCGCGAGCCTGATGGAGCAGGTCGCCGACGCCATCAAATTCTTCGAAAAGGATATCCGCTCGGCGGGCATTTCCGAGCACCAGGCCAATACGGCAAAGTATATCCTGTGCGCGACCGCCGACGATATTGTGCAGCACATTCCGACCGACGACCGGCACGTCTGGGCCCAATATTCGATGCTCAGCCGGTTCTTCGGCGAGCGCGTGGGCGGCGTACGCTTCTTCGAGATTCTCGACCACTTGAAGACCGATCCACTCGTCAACTATCCGGTGCTCGAGCTTCAGCACGCCTGCCTTGCGCTCGGATTCCAGGGCATTCACCGAACGTCGCCGGGCGGGCTTGCGAACCTCCAGGTGATCCAGCGCAACCTCTATGAAACGCTACGCCGGGTTCGGCCCAAGCCGACCAACGATCTGTCGCCGCACTGGCGCGGACAGGCCTTGGCCGGTCGGCGGAAGCACTTGCGCATTCCGGTTTGGCTGGTGGCGGCCGTGGTCGCCGCGCTGTTAACCGGATCTTATTTCGTTCTGCGAACGTCGCTGGCTGGCCGCGCAGAGAATGCTGCGCAAGTAGCGCTGGCGCTGCATCCCGGCGATCCGATCGAGCTCAAGCGCCGCGTCGTTGCGCCGCCGCCACCACCGCCTCCGCCGCCACCGCCGGACCGCATCACCCAGCTGCAGCGCATTCGCAACGCGCTTGCGCAGGAGAAGACGGCGTGCGCCATGACCGCGGATCAGACGGCGAGTTTCATCGTGATCAGGGTGTGCGATCTCGCACTGTTTGCCTCGGGCCAGGCAACCATCCTGGATGGTTTCAAGCCGATCGCGGCCCGCGTTGCCGCGACGCTCGACAAGGAGCCGGGCCGAATCCGGGTAGTTGGCCATACCGACAGCTCGCCGATCCGCACCGTGCGTTTCCCCTCGAATTTCGAGCTTTCGGTCGAGCGCGCCAAGGCGGTTGCCGCCGCGCTGAAACCCGGCCTGGCCGATGGTTCGCGCGTTGATGTCGACGGCAAGGGATCGGATTCAGCAATTGCCAGCAATTCGACGCCCGAGGGGCGTGCCAAAAACCGTCGGGTCGAAATCTTCATCGAACGTAGCGAATAGGCGGACGCCAGAAGCTCACGCGATAAGCGACAGGTACCGGTCAATATGCTCGCTAAGGACATTCTACGCATCGTTCTCTATGGAGTCGGGCTCAGCTCGCTCGGGGCCGTGATCTACCTTGCCGGTCCCTTCGTTGCTTTCGGCGACTGGCATCCGTTGGAAAATCACATCGTTCGCCAGATCGCGATCCTGCTGCTCGGCGCCGCGGCAGCAGGCGTCACCGGCCTTCATTTCTTCAAGCGACGCAAGAGTGCCAAAGAGATCGCCGAGGGCGTCAGCGGTGCGGACCAGGCTGTCAGCGACGAGCCGGTGCTCAAGGAGCGCATGAAGGATGCGCTCGCAACGCTCAAGACCGCGAGCGGCAACAAGTCCGGATATCTCTACGATCTACCCTGGTACGTCATTATCGGTCCGCCAGGTGCGGGAAAGACCACCGCGCTGGTCAATTCGGGGCTCAAGTTTCCGCTCGCGCGCGGGGCGACGCCGGCGGCGATCGCCGGGGTCGGCGGCACTCGCTACTGTGATTGGTGGTTTACCGAGGAGGCGGTGCTGATCGATACCGCCGGTCGCTACACAACCCAGGATTCAAACAGCAAGGCCGACAAGGAAAGCTGGCTGTCCTTCCTGGACATCCTGAAAAAAAATCGGTCGCGCCAGCCGATCAACGGCGTTCTCGTCGCAATCAGTCTGGAGGACGTGCTGACGCTGCCGAAGCAGGAACTCGCGCTTCATGCCGATGCCATCAGGATGCGGCTCCTCGAACTGCATCAAAGGCTGAAAGTGAGCTTCCCGGTCTACGCGTTGTTCACCAAGGCCGACCTCGTTGCCGGTTTCACCGAATATTTCGCCTATCTCAGCGAGGCCGGCCGGCGCCAGGTCTGGGGCGCCACGTTCCAGACCGCCGACAAGACCCAGAATCTGGTGGGGCAGGTCCCGGTCGAGTTCGATCGCCTGCTGGAGCGTCTGAGCGAGGAAACGCTCGACCGTCTGCAGGACGAGCCGACGCCGCAGCACCGGGTGCAGTTGTTCGGTTTCCCGGCGCAGATGGCGCGGCTCAAGCCGCAGATCCACGATTTCCTCAACCAGATTTTCGAGCCGACGCGGTATCACGTGAATGCCAATCTGCGCGGGTTCTATTTCACGTCGGGTACCCAGCAGGGTACGCCGATCGATCAATTGATCGGATCGTTGGCGCGTACGTTCGGCGCGGAGGAAGTCGGTGCCGGATCGTACTCCGGAACCGGCAAGAGCTATTTCCTTGCCGATTTGATTTCGAAGGTCATCATCGGCGAGGCCGACTGGGTCTCGACCGACCGCGCTGCGGTGCGCCGCGCCTTGATCCTCAAGACCGCGGCGCTGTCGCTGATAGGTTTGGTGGCGATCGGACTGATCGGTGCGTGGCTGACCAGCTACAAGCGCAACTCCGACCTGATCGAGCAGAGCTTGCAGGCGGACAACGAGTATGCGGCCGCCGGGGCACCGCTCATCAAGCAAACGCTGATCGCCGATCATGATCTCGACAAGGTGCTGCCGCTGCTCTATCGGCTGCGGAACGCCCCGGCCGGCTATGCCTCACGGAATGAGCCGGTCGCACTGTCGGCGCGCTACGGGCTCAGTCAGCACGCGCGCCTGTTGTCGCCCGCGAAGGCGGCCTATCACACCGCGCTTGAGCGCATGTTCAGGCCTCGCTTGCTGTACCGTTTGGAAGAGCAGCTCAATGCGCGCATCAACGAGCCTGCCTTCGTCTATGAGGCGCTGAAGGTCTACCTGATGCTCGGCGGCCTGCAATCCCCGGACCGCGAGCTGATCCGTTCCTGGATGCAGCGCGACTGGGCGGACAACCTGTATCCTGGCGCGACCAACGCGGAGGGACGGCGTCTGCTCGATGAAAATCTCGTCGCCATGTTCGACCTCGAAACCGAGCAGCCGCCACTGGTCGAGCTTGACGGCCGGCTGATCAAGCAGGCCCAGAATTCATTGGCGCGCCTCAGCGTGTCGCAACGCGCCTACGAGTTCCTGAAGTCGGAGGCTCGTGGATCGACCGCCGGCGACTGGATCGCGAGCCGCCGAGGCGGTCCGGACGTGGCAGTTGTCTTCGAAACCACGACTGGGCAACCCTTGGACAACGTGCGGGTGCCCGAGTTCTTCACCTACAACGGCTTCAATCAGAAGTTCATCGCTCGACTGCCCGGATTGTCAGAGCGCATGAAGCGGGAGCGCTGGGTCTTGGGTGACGCCGGCCAGCAGTCGGCAATCGACCAGCAGTATGACAATCTGGCTGGCGATCTGCTCAGCATCTACTCCAATGAGTTCGTGACGACGTGGCGGACTGCACTCGGCAGTCTGCGTCTGAAGAAATTGCTCGCGGACAAGCCGAAATACGAGGTGCTGAGGGCGCTTTCGGCGCCGACCTCGCCGATGCGGCAAATCCTGGAGTCGGTGCGCGATGAGACGATGCTGACCAAGGAACGCCCGAAGCCGGCGAGCGGCGGCACGCCGGCCGCGCCGCCCGCGGTGACCGCGCCGGCGCTGTTCAACAACGCCCAGGATGGTACGCCCGGTGCGGCGATCGAGTCGCAGTTCAAACCCTACCATGCAGTGCTTGAAGGGGAGAGCACCCGCCGGCCGATCGACTCGACGATCGCAAACCTGAACGACATCGCGCAGAATCTGACGCTGATGGTCGAGAATCCGCAGCTGACGGCGCAAGCAACGGCGGGGCTTCAGACCCAGGTTGCGGCGCTGCGCAACAATGCCTCGCGTATGCCGCCACCATTTTCCGATATGCTGCGGGCGGCGGCCGCGGAGTTCGAAGGCAGCATCGCCGCCTCCACGGCCGGTCAGATCCTGCAGTCGTTGCGCGATCAGGTCACGCCGGTCTGTCAGCAGACGGTGACCAACCGCTACCCGTTCGTACGGAGCAGCGGTCAGGAAGTCCCGCTCGCGGACTTTGCCAAACTGTTCAGCCCGAACGGTGTCATGGACAAGTTCTTCACTCAGTTCCTGGCGCCTTATGCGGATACGTCGCGATCCGAATGGGTCTGGCGGAAGGAGAGCCCCGTCGGCCGATCGTTCTCGCCTGATACGCTAAAGCAGTTCCAGAACGCCGCCTATATCCGCGACGCCTTTTTCCAGACCGGCGGCGGTGTGCCGGCGGTGTCCTTTGCAATCCGGCCGCCGGCTGCGGCCGGACCCGGCATCACAGTCAAGACCGAGATCGGCGGCACGACGATCACGAGCCCAACCACACCGGGACCAGCCGCAGCTCCCTCCATGTTTGGCGCGCCGCAACCCGCTCCTCCGCCGCCGCCACCGCAGAGCAATTCACCGACGACGGTCCTCTGGCCCGGCCCATCGCCGCGGACGGCAATTTCGGTCAGCAACGAGACCGGCTCGCCATCCGTACTCGAGCGCATCGGTCCCTGGTCATTGTTCCGAATGCTGGAGGCTGGTTCGCTGGTCGCCAAGGCGGAATCCGCCAGCGCAACGTTCATTGTTGCCGGACGCGAGCTCAACTATCAGATTTCGACCGGATCGCTGCGCAATCCTTTAAACCTGTCAGTGCTCCGCGAGTTTCGTTGCCCGACCGGAATATGACCATGCGATGCGGCTTATTCGGCAAGATCGGCGCGAAGCGTGATTTCATCGCGATCGCGACGCCGCGCAGCTTCCTGGAAGTCTGGGAGCCGTGGGTGCAGGCAGCCATCTCCGCGAGCCGCCATCAACTCGGCGCCGGCTGGCAGGAAGCATTCCTGACCGCGCCGATTTGGCGATTCTGGCTTGGCGCCGCGATCTGCGGCACCACCGTCGCAGGAGCGATCATGCCCTCGCTTGACGGCGTGGGGCGATACTATCCGTTGACGCTGCATGCGGTGCCGGATGGTGACGCCGCGCTGTCGCCGCCGCACATCGAACCGCAGGACGAGTGGTATGGGCAAGTGGAGACGTTCCTGCTCTCGACCCTGGACCGGGCTGCGACGTTCGAGCAGATCTCCGATGCACTGGATCGTCTCGCGCTTCCACGTCTGCGGACGCCGGAGACTGATGGACCGCAGGTGATGTCGCTGGGCGGCGCGACGCTGGGAATGGTTTCGACGGTCGATGGGTTTGCCGAGTCGTTCGGCACGCTCTGCGGCGCCAACCCTCAAGTCTATGCCGCGGCTAGTTTCTGGTGGACCGCCGGGGGCGAAGGGTTTTCGCCGGTCGCACTCTGTTGCCGCGGATTGCCGGATCCGTTTCGCTATTCCACGTTGCTGACCGGCGACGTTGGCCGCGAAGTATCCGGGACGGGATGACGCGCGATGGCACACGTCCCCTCCTTGTTCGATGTCGGTAGCGTCACTCACGCCGGACGGGTGCGGGCGCGGAACGAGGATGCGTGTCTGGTAAGGACCGACGTCGGCCTATGGGCCGTCGCTGACGGGATGGGCGGTCACGAGGCGGGCGATCTTGCCAGCCGCATCGTGGTGGAGTCGCTTGATTCCATCGGCGCGCCGGACTCCGCGGCGGACCTGTTGGCGCAATGCGAGGCGCGTCTGTTCAGCGCCAACCAGCAGATCCTGGCACTCAGCCATGAAAGGCAGGGTGCCATTGTCGGGACCACAACGGCAGTCCTGCTGGTGCGCGACGGCCATTATGCCTGCATCTGGGCGGGTGACAGCCGGGTGTACCTGATCAACCGCCACGGCATCACACAGGTGTCGCACGATCACAGCGAGTTGGAGGAGCTGATCGCCGATGGCGCGCTGTCGCGCGAAGAGGTCCAGGACTGGCCGAGCAATGCCATCACCCGTGCTGTCGGTGTCGTCGCCGACCCCGAGCTCGAGGTGGTGACCGGTCCGGCCGAACCGGAAGATATCTTCGTGATTTGCAGTGACGGCTTGACCCGGCACGTGCGGGACGACGAGATCGAGCAGCACGCGGCCACCCGCGTTGCCCAGGCCGCCTGCGACGACATGCTCGCGCTGGCACTTGATCGCGGCGGATTCGACAACGTCACGATCGTGATCGTGCGGTTGCTCGCGCCACGATCCTCAGAGCCGACGAGGACGCCGCTTGATCAGGAGCCGCGACCATGACCGCGAACGATCCGTTTCGGTCATCCTACCGCGGTGTGCCGGCCGGCACCCGGCTCAACGGCATTTACGAGATCGAGACGATGATCGGGGCAGGCGGCATGGGGGAGGTCTACCGATGCCGCGAGATCCAGACCGGATCGCCCGTCGCGGTCAAGATGCTGCTCCCCGACATGGTCGACAACGAGGCGGCGCTTGCGCTGTTCCGCCGGGAGGCGGCCGCGCTTCACAATCTTCCGCACGAAGCAATCGTTCGCTACTTCCTGTTCACGGTCGAACCCGCACTGCAGCGCCCGTATCTGGCGATGGAGTTTGTGAACGGACGCTCGCTGTCGAACATGCTCGACGATGGGCCGCTGACCTTCGAAGCGCTGATCAAATTGATGCGGCGGGTCGCATCGGGCCTCCAGGCCGCTCACGAGCACGGCATTATCCATCGCGATGTCTCCCCCGATAACATTATCGTGCCGCTCGACGATGTAAGGCGGGCGAAGATCATCGACTTCGGGATCGCCCGGTCGACGCAGATGGGTGACAAGACCATCATCGGTTCCGGCTTCGCCGGCAAGGACAATTACGCGTCGCCGGAACAGGTCGGCCTGTACGGCAACGATGTCACGGCGAAGTCTGACGTCTACAGCTTTGGTCTCGTGCTGTTCCATGCCCTGACCGGACAGAAGCTCGATATGGGCGGGAGCCAGTTTCAGCTGGTCGAGAAGCGTCGGCGCGTGCCCGATCTCGGCGCAGTGGACATGCGCATCAGGCCGCTTCTCGAGAGGATGCTGCAGCCGGACCCGGCCTTGCGCCCGACCATGGCGGAGGTCGCCAACTGGACGCCGGCGGGTTCGGCGCAGCCGTCCGCCGCACCGCTCTACGGCTTCGATCCATTGGCGAAGTCGCAAGCTGGTTCGTCTGCGCTGCAGGAGCGGGTGCCATCAACCACGCGGAACTCCCGCCGCATCTGGCTCGGCGCTTGCGTCGCGGGGCTGCTGCTTCTGCTGGGCGGCGGTGGGTACACCTTCTACAAATTTGTCTGGAAGGCACCAGGCTTGGCGGCCTTGCCGCCACCTCCGAAACTCGCCGGGACATCCGCGCCGACGAGCGAGCCTGCTCCGCCACCGCCGGCACGTCAGGAGCCGGTGAAGCTGCCGTCTCAGCCGACGTTGACGCCGTCTCCGTCCCCCGACGGGCCGGGTCGAGCCGAGCGCATCCGCAAATATGTTGCCCAATATGCGGGCGGCGACTGCTTCTTCATCCTGCCTGTTGCCGTGAGCTCAAGCGCAGCCGTCATTGAAGGCTTCGGCGCCTCGACCGCCCCGTTCGATACCTTCGACAAGGCGTTTCGAAAGGAGCAGGGATTTGAGGCTTCGGTCGGCGTCAGGCAGGTGAATCAGGCGCAATGTCCGGCCGTCAAATTCCTCAGTCAGGTCGGAAGCGATCAAGCGCGTGCGCCCCGCATCAACCTGTCGGCGACGGAGCTGAAGGCCGGCGAGACCCTCAATGGGACCGTCGAGAATTTTGCCAACCGGGTGGTGGAACTGCTCATGGTCTCGGATCGCGGCGAGGTGCGCAGCCTGTCCTATCTCCTGAAGCCGGGCGTCGATTCGCTTTCCTTTGCCCTGCCGATGGAGCGTACGACCGGTCCGCAACTCCTGTTGGCCGTCGCAGCGCCGCGGGTTCTGGATTCATTGCGCCAGCCGCGACCGATGGCTGCCGACACATTCTTCCTGCAGGCAACCAGCGAAGCTCAACGCGGCAACGTGACCATCACCGCGGCTGGACGCTATGTGATGCTCACCAATTGAGCTGCCGTTCAGAACTTGCCGATCATCAGGATCTTCAGGTCGGCATCCGGCTTGAAGTCGCTCGCCGTGAACTGCCGCGAATTGTCGGCAGATGACGGCTTGAGCCGCCCTGGACAAAAACTGACCAGACGCTCGTCGCCGCCCGGATCGATCGTCAACGTGAAGGACCGGATTGGACCCGCCCAGTTCGCACCCGTCTTGAGCACGTAGGAAATCCGCCGCTCTTGCAGCTTTGCGGTATTGGCCTGGCTGTCACCTGTGCGCTTGTCCAATTCGGCAAGGAACGCATCCGTAACGCAATAGTCTCTCCGGTATCGCTCGACCTCCGGACCTAGCGCCGCGCTGTGACGCAGACCGGAGCGCAGGACCGTGTCAGGGCTGGAGCCGACGCTCGGGCGATATTGATGTTCGACTGTGACGGTACGCGCCGCTGGAAACACTTGCTCGCGAACGGCGGACGTCTTGGTTATCCAGCCGGGCGTGTATTGCTGGCGACCGTTGTCGCTCATGCCGGCAGGCATCAGAAGGCCATCATCGATCAGCTTCGTGCGGGTTGTCGCCGGCAGGTCGGCGAGGCGGATCTCCCGATCACCGAGCGGCAGCAAAGGCAGCTTGAACTGACGGAGGAGGGCAGTGACATCCTTGTTGCCGACCATGGCGCGCTGATCGATGGTCAGCGGCACCGCGTTGCCGTCGATCCTCGTCTCGAACGCGACGAAGTTGACCGGATCGCTCGACGGAAGCGCAATGTTCTCGGCTTCGGACAGGTCGATGTCGGGCAGCGGAAAGGCGACAGTGAGCGCAACCGGCTTGCTCGTCTGGTTGACGAATTGGTAGCGAACGCTGACCCGATCCAACCCGATATGAAGCTCCTCGCTCGCCATGGCCACGTCCTTGGTGCGGACGAATTGCAGCCCGCCGATGGACAATTCGGCCGCCGAATCGTTCGCCCGCGCAGGCCAGACGGTTGCGGCCAACAGGACGATCATCAGGGCTCGCGACCTCAACGACAGCCCGCCTAACGTTCCATTTGCCATGCCGGCCTCCATGCGGCGCCGCAGCGTCTGCCCGTGTGGGTCAATCGATCGCCTGGTAAAGGTCGCCCCATTCCGGCTTCCAGACGCCATCGGGGTCGCAAACCACGATCGCGAGCTTCATGTCATTGGCGAGACGGATTGCGCCGCGAAAGGCATCCTGGGCCGGCATATGGGCGCTGACCTGGTCGCTGCTCAGGCGTCCCCCGCTTGCGGCGGCCGGCAACACGATTGACCCGGAGGCGCCGGCATTGTCGCGTCTCAAAACCAGAGTAATCGCGTCGGGCTGGATTTCGCTGACTTGCTCAAATCTGTTTTTGGCCATGATTTTGCACTGCAAGCTGAAGGAGTTCGGACTATCACCGTCCAGTGAAAGAGTTGAACGGGATCGGGGTTGCTCGCCACTAATTGACGCTGCACTCGCGCAGTCTTGGATTAGGCAGTCTTGGATTAGTCGGACTGACGCCGCATTCGGTTCGGTTACATTGAGGCGGATATGCTTCGTCGATCTAGCTGGATCTGGCTCTCTATCGTCGGCGCGGTCATAGCGGCCACCGGGGCACGGGCCGACGACGCGGTCGTACGAAGCTTTGCCGGCGGTTCGGCTGCATCCATGGTGGGAATCGTCGCGGCCAGCCAGGACGTCGAACTCGCGGGCCCGCAAGCGCTCAGCGCTGACGGACAGGGAAACCTGTTTGTGCTCGATCAAATCAATGGCCGCATTCTGCAGTTCGACCCCAAACAACCGAACACAGCTCCTGACATCCTGAAGATACCTGGCGATGTGCAGCCCACCGACCTCGTCGTCCATAACGACGACATCATGGTTTGGGACGGCGGCGTGCGGATGCTGAAGGCAGCACCAGGACAGTCCACACGCGGGCTGGGCGGCGACGAGATCCAACTGGAGGAAGTCTCATCCCGCGGAACCGACGACCAGGTTGCCATTTCGGCCTTCGCACAGATGGGCTCGCAGGCGCTGAGCAGCCCAACCGACTTGCTGGATCAGAATACGCGCGCGGCCATCGTGAGGACGACGCGACAGCCCGACCGGCAATATATCGCCTCGCGCAGCAAGGGATCGGTGATCGCCGATATCATTCCCGACAAGGGCAATGCCGGCGTTCGGGTCGAAATCCAGACCATGGTCTCCAACGAGACCATCGGTCAGCTCGGCCTGCGCGTCCGCAACCAGCTCGGCACCGTGGAGTTTCTCGAGATCGACAACAGCGACCGCTTCTATGTGCTGGCCGAGGACATTCCTCCATCGGGCAAGAATGCCTCCACCTTCGTCGCACGCTATGCCGCGAACGGACGCCTTGAGGGCATCTACGAGCTGCCGCTGGAGAACACGCCCGTGACCCGGCGGTTCGTCACCGTCTCGGGCGATGGCGACGTCTATTTTCTGCGCACCAAGCCGGATGGTGTCGAGGTGGTCGGTGTCGGCTTCCGCCCCCTGGGGAAGGTATCCGTCATTGACGTCAGGCCGTCGCGCACGGCGGCCGCGCCGGCGGCGGCGCGGCCGGATATCAGGTTCAATGCGACCGCCGCCGTGCGGCCGTCCAATCGCCAGCAGGCGATCGAGACGGCCTTCGCCTTTGAGGGCATCCAGTGGAAGCTGACACCGGCGAACTACGGCAGTGATCCCGACAGCCAATGCTCCGGTTTCAGCCGTATTCGCCGGCCGTGGTACCTGCAGGGCAAGGTAAACCAGGAGGTGCGGGGTGTGCCCTATTGCTGGGGCTGCCACGGTTCGCTCGCGAATTTCCGGCAGCGGATCGACAGCGGGACCCTGGCGGGCAATGTCTGCACCCGTAACGAGCCACGGCCGGATGTGGCCGGCGTCGACTGCTCGGCATTCGTCAGCGCCACGTGGGGACTTTCCGTCCACTACACGACCGCCGCCATTCCCGCGATCGCCGCACCGGTGACCAACCCCTGGGACCTCAAGCCTGGTGACGCCCTGAACAAGCCGGGTTCCCACGTGATGTTGTTCCTGCGGTTCACCCCGGATCGCAAGGCTGAGGTCATGGAATCCTCGACGGGTGGCTGCAACGGTCGGGTCTGCCGCAACGTCTACCCGCTCGCGAGCCTGCTCTCGCGCGGTTACGTTCCGGTCCGCTTTCGGGCGTTCGCAGATGATCAGACGACCGTTTCCGCGAACGCCTATCAGGAGACCGAGGCGCCGACAGGTCGCAAGACGGCGAATAAACGGCGCTGAACCTGAGGTCTTGCCAAGGCTACAGATGAACATGGATCGCCCCCTTCGTGCTGGTTTTTGGAGGTCCGGACGGCATTCCTGCCGCTCTGCCTTACCGGTGTGGTTCCAGGGCGGACCTGCTTGATATCGAGGTGGATCGCGATGCGAACGCTCAGGGGTTTTGATCGAAGGACCGGTTGGCTGTGTGCCGCCATCCTGCTCGCTGCGTTGATCGGCCTGCCACTCCAGCGCGCGCATGCGGCGGGTGAACTGTCGATAAGCAATCCCGACGGTGCGGCTCTCCGGGCCCTCGTCATCGGCATCGACGACTACCAGCATGTGCGCAAATTGAAGGGCGCGGTCGCCGACGCCAATGACATCGTGTCCAGCCTGAGGACCATGGGCGTCAGCGACGTGGTCGAGCTGACCAATGCACAGGCCGACAGGGCGAGCGTGCTGCGCGAGATCAGCTCACTGGTGGAGCGGACAAAGAGCAACGATCTCGTCTTCCTGTCGATCGCAGGCCACGGCACGCAGGAGCCGGAGCGGATCAAGGGCTCCGAACCGGACGGAATGGAGAACGTGTTCCTGCTGCCCGAATTCGCGACCACGCCGGCAGGATCTGTCGAGCGCATTCTGGGAAGCGAATTCAATCATTTCATCCGGCAGTTCGAATTGCGCGGCGCAAGGGTGATCTTCGTCGCGGATACCTGCCATGGCGGCGGAATGGTGCGCGATATCGACCCGCGTGCGGCGGAGATGAGTTTTCGGCAGGTGCCGCGCTACACGCTGCTGGTCGATGAATTGAAGCCGGTATCGAGCAGCGACGACCCGAAGTCCGAGCTCGATCTCGACCACACCGCGTTCATCGCCGCGGTCGATCGGCACACCAAGGCGCCGGAAGTGCGGATTCCCGGGATCGATGGCCTGCGCGGCGCCCTGAGTTATGCCGTTGCGCGCGCCGTGGAGGGCAACGCGGACATCAATCATGATGGCAAGGTGACCCTGAAAGAGCTTTTCAGCAATGTTCGGCAGGTGGTCTATCAACTGTCCGACCAGCGCCAGAATATCGTGACGGTATCGTCGCCGGCACAGATGCCGGAAACCGAGGTCGCGTTCGAACTGACCCGCGGCGTGGTGCTGATCCAGGGGACGGCGGCGAGAGCTGCCTCCGGCCAGGTCGCTACCGTCGCGTCCGCCGAGAAGCAGACCCCTGCGCCGCCGGCCGTTACGGCCAAGTCGCAAACCGCTCCAACCAGTGCCGCCGCGACCGCCCCAGCCGCGCCCAGTGCCGCACTGCCGCCCTTCCGCCTCACCACGCCGATCCGCTTGGCAGCGCTTGACGGCAAGATGGGCTATTTCACCAGCGTCAAGCCGCAGGACGCCAGCGTGCAGGCCGTTCAACCGACTGATAATCCCGACCTGATCTGGGACCCCGTGTCCCATGACGTGATCGCCTGGGGCGACGTGGTCGCCTATGGCGTTGACGTTGGCGGCTTGACGACGGTGGTCAACCGAACCGCGGCAATTCGGGAGCTGAAGCGCATGGCGACGCAGTCGCCGCAGCTGATGCGTATTTGGCCGGATGATCGACAGCAGCGCAGTGGCCAGACCGTCGAGGTCGAATTGTCCGACGTCGGTTCGCGGGCGGTGCTGCTATTCAACGTGTCCGGTGATGGAACCATCCAGATGCTGTATCCGGTGGGTTCCGATGCCGCGATGGCTCGATCAGCAAATCTGCGGCTGCCTCTTCGTGTAGGCGAGCCGTTCGGCGCCGAGCAGATCGTCGCGGTGACCTCGCAGCAGCGGATGGTTGATCTGGAGACCGTCCTGATGCAGCTCAACCGGCGCCGTGCCTCGGGGCAGGTGATCAAGAGTCTGGAGCGCTACCTGCCGGCGGACGCGCGGATCGCGTCAATCGGCTTTTTCAGCGTTCCCTGACGAAGCTGTGACAGCCGGTCATGTCGCCAGCGAAACTGGTTTCCCGCAAGCAATCCTGGTTCGCGATCGTGCTGCTGCTGGCAGGAAGCGGGGCCGCGTGGGCGACGCCGCCGCCATCGGCCGCTCCATCGGCAGGTGCGACGAATGCTCCGTTGCTCTGGCGCGTACAGGCCCCGCGCGGCCCGGCAAATGCCGCCGGCGTGGCGCTTGAAATCCTGCCGGGTCCAACCGTCAACATTGGCGGCAAGGTGTCATTCGGCGTAACCGCCAGGAAGCCGGGCTATCTGATGCTGGTGGATGTTGATGCGGAAGGGCGGATGTCCCAGATCTTCCCGACTGCCGAGCTATTGGCGCAGTCGGTCGGACCCGACATGAATCTTGTCAAGCCTGGCGTCCAATTCATCGTTCCGACCCCGGCGGCTCAGCAACGTGGATTTGAATATGTCGTCGCGCCCCCGGCCGGGTCCGCCGTGATTGTTGCGATCCTGAGCGAGCGACGCGTGCAATTGCTCGATTTGCCGGACATTCAGCGCAAGCTTCAGGGGCCGGCTGACACGTTGAGCTATCTGTCGGATTGGACCAGTCAGCTGCGGATACCGGACAGCGGCGGCGGAAGACTGTTGCCGAACAACTGGTCGTTCGACATCAAATCATACTCCATCAAGTAGGTCAGCGATTGCGTTGCTACGGCTACCCGGGCGGTTGAGGAGACCGTCCCGCGCGATCATGTGGTGAATATTCTTGTGGCCGAGGCTGCTGTCCGGCGTCTTGCGTGCAGGGCCCCGCGGTTTGGCTCCCTTGCCCCCGGCATTGCCGATTGCGGGGAGGAGACGGCGGCCCGATCTCGAGCGCGCCGCCGTGCATGCCGTCCTAGTTGCAGACCTCAACATTGCCGGTACCGCCGCCGGGACCTCCGCCGCCACGGTAATCGAGATGACATCCGCGACGGACCGGGCGGCATAGATAAGCATCACACACGATCTGGCCGCTGCCACCAGAGGGTCTCGCCGTCGCCTGTCGTCGGGGAGTGTCGGCTTGTGGCTCGGGCCTCTCGCGGACCGGACGATCGGCGCGCGACGGGCGCTCATCAATGTAACGCTTCGCCACCGGCTTTTTCCCGCGCCGCTTCTCGCATTCGTTATCGTCGTTCAAAAACAAGCCTTCGGCGCAGGTGATCTTGCGGCACTGATCGCCGTCGGCCTTGTAGCCATGCTCGCAGATCAGCGGGCAAACCCGGGCCGGTTTTAGCTTGATTGCATCGAGCGCATCGAGGCTTGCAAGCTTGACGTCAAATTTGGTTCCGGCGTGCCGGTTGAACAGGGTCAGGGAGCGACGCGAGGCCGCGTTCCAATCACCGTCGATGGAGCCTGTGAAACAGCCAACCCGGCTCAACTCGCTCTGCATCGATTTGGCAAGATCCTCCTGCGGCGGCGCCGTGTTCAAGGCGGCTACCTTCGCGCCCTCGCTATTCAGCGACGGGGTAGCGGTTGCAATATTGTCCGGCTTGGCGCTGTCTGGCACAGGTCCGTTCGCGGAAAGCATGGCGACCGTTGAGGTTTGGGATGCGGTCCGCTTCCGTTCAGCCTCGGCAGCTTGGTCCTGCGCCGCCTGCTTTGTTCTTTCTGCCGCGATACGAGCATCCTCCGCGGCCTTGAATTCTGCGGCCGCCTTTTCCTGCTCCGCTCGCTGGGCACCTTCGGACGCAAGCCGCGCCTTCTGCTGCTCCGCTTCCTGCGCTTTCCTGGTGGCGGTAACGCGCGCGTCCTCCGCGTCGATCTGGTTGAGCTGAAGCTTGGCCAGATTTGCATAATAGCCGTCGGGATGCTGGGCGAGGAACGCGCTCATGGCGGCCTTATTGCCGACCTGCAGGGCCAATTCGTAGTCGCGACGGATCTCCGACGAGGCGTTAACCGCCGGCGGCGCCGGCTCTTCTGCCTTTGGCACGAGCGCAACGTCCTCACCGCCCAGTGAGCCGTAAACGTAAGGCTCCTGCCGGTTGCCGGTCGCTTGCAAGACATCATCGCGGACGAAGCCGAAAGCCCTGCGCAGGTCCAGTCCAGGCTTTGCGATATATTTCACCAGCGCTGTCGCGTAGGGACTGTTCGTGCTGTTGCCGTCGAGCGCGGTCAGTCCGGCCTTCGCCGCAAACGCGATCAGCGTATTGGATACGGCGGGTTCTACCCGGGCGAGCCCGCGGCTGATCGCGCGCGAAGCGACGGTTCGTTTCATCGTGTCGGCGAATGGATTGTTGCGGCAGGCGTCGACAATCACGACGCGCAGCTGCTTCGCGGGCTCGATCGCCAGCAGGACACGATCGAGCGAGAAGGCCTCGTCATAGATATCGGTGTCGCGTTCAAGTCTGGCATCCGTCGGGATCAGATAATTCGTCCCGTCGATCTCGATTCCGTGACCTGCATAGTAGACGATGGCGATATCTGCATCGCGAGCTTGATCGGCGAAATCCCTCAGTGCCCGCCGCATGTCGCTCGAGGTCAGGTTCAGCCGAGACACCACCAAATCGAACCCGGCGCCCTTCAAGGTCGCGGCGATAGCGGTGGCATCATTGGCAGGATTCGGAAGTAGTGGCGCATTTTGATAGTTCGAATTGCCGACCACCAAAGCCACTCGCTTCGTTGCCCAGGCTGGCTGAGACGCCAGGAGAACCGAAGCAGCAAGAAAAACAAGAACTCGGAGGAGCGTGTAGCGCATGGCGAACGTCCAAAATCGGCTCGAAACAACGGCAGGTTTATCGAAGGTGGCCGCGCGCAAACTCCACTGCGTCAAGCGTTACGGGCGCCGGCATACCTCCGTAGAGAACAAACTTGAGTCCAATCCATTCCTGATGTTGTCGTCCGGGGCGGCGAGATTGTTCAAGGATACACCGAAGCGTGTAGGGCCGATGGTACACGGCCGAATAAATGTCAGTCGATCTGTAAGTTATTGAAATAGCTGTCTTTTATCTTTGGCGCCGGAATGGCTGGCAGTGCCGGCATCCGGCTGGGCTTCGCCAAGCGAAGTTCCATCTCTCGATAGTGATCTCGGAATTGAACTCGTATGCTCAGGCGATGCGCGTGCCGGATCGTCAGCGTGTGACGGCCGCGTCGTTGTTCTCGGTGGCGTCGACAAGGTTCAGCCCGTTCGTCTCGGCTGTTTGTCGCAGCCGCGGGCCTCTTCCATAGGAGCGCGAACTGCGTCTATCTGGAAGCAACGCCGATCCGTTCGAGCTGAGACGTGCGAGTCCCGAAAGAATCGAAATCTGCGTCCTCGGGATCCGGACGTCGACGTGTGGACGCCCACCGCAGGTGTCGTCGAAATCTCTGGAGACGCACATGTCTATTCCACTGAAAATCTACATTACGCCATTTGCCGAGAAAGGTGTCGCCGAGCCGCAAAAATGGAGTGGCGAGGCCGCCAAGAAGGCACTGGATGTGGTCAATAAGATCTGGGCGAAGGCCAAGATCGCGTTCGTGATCAATGATTACGTGGAAGATAAACCGCTCGATATGGCGAAGAGCGCGCGCAACAATGATCAGCGCGTGCTGGATGTTCTCAGTTTCCGGCATGCTCCCGACAATGCGGTCCACATCTATCTCGTCAATCCGATAGTCAATCTCTCGGCCGGTGGCGGCTCGTATCTTCATAGCGATCCCGAGCCGGCAAGCTTTGTCCAATGGTATGGCAATGACTTTGCCAACGGACGCGCGTGGGCCCATGAACTTGGGCATTTGATGAGTCTCGACCACGTCGACGTAGATTACGCCGATGAGAAGCAGGCCGCCCTGCGCAGCAACTTGATGACGAAGGGATTGAGCGTGGGAAGCGATTTGACCGGTCAGCAGATAAGCACGGCCAAAAGTTCAAAACTGGTGAAGCGATTTGGCGGCTGACCGCGGAACCTCCTCGCTGCCGCCTTCCATGAAACGGTTTACAGCCGGCCCGATCGCTCGTTCGCCCGCCAACTCGCTGGAGAGACGCCATGCCCAGGATCGACCTTGCAAACGTGGCGGAGCGCAAGGGGACCGGCTATCCGGCGGAGTTCGCGGCGCCGTGCGCCGAGCGGGTGCGGCAGCGTCTCGGTGATGCCGGCGGGCTCGCCGACTTCGGCGTCAACCTGATGCGGCTGCCGCCCGGCAACTGGTCGAGCCAGCGCCACTGGCATTCGGATGAGGATGAGTTCGTCTATGTGCTCGCGGGCGAGGTGGTTCTGGTGGAGGACGGCGGCGAGACGGTGCTGCGGGCCGGCGATTGCGCGGCGTTCCCGAAAAACTCCGGCAACGGGCATCATCTGATCAACAGGTCGCAGATGACGGCGACCTATCTCGAGGTCGGCTCGCGCTCGCGCGCCGACGTTATCACCTGCTCCGACATCGACATGATGAGCCCGAGCTCCGACGGCCGCTTCCTGCACAAGGACGGCAAGCCGTACGAATAGCCCTACCTGCCGCGGCCGCGCCCGAAATCGGGCGTTGCGGATTGGCCGGTGAAGGACCAATGTTCCGGCGAGGAGCTTTGGTCGCCTCCATGGCGGAATGGTATTTCATCTGGGTCGATGGTCCGCGCGGACCCGAGCCGCAGAAATGGTCGTCGGACGCGCTTTGGGGCCAGCTGGCGCGTCAGGACGTGATCGTGCGTTTTCCCCTGAGCGATCGCGAAGCCGAATTGTCGCTCGACCAGCTCGCAAGGCTGCACCCGGTGCCGCAGTGACCTGCGCCGCAGTTCTTTCCGTCGACGTTCAATCCGCCGGGGTGAACGTCAGACCGAAAGATCGAAGCCGGGCGTCGCGACCTCGGTCAGGAACGCGGCGACGAACATCTTGCCCAGCACGTGCTTGGCCGCCGGCGTGCCGGCCTTGAGCCGGCCGGCGCGTGTGGCATCTGCGAGCCCGGCAAGCGTCGGTGCCGCAAGGCTCGTGTCGGGTGTGGTGCGCGGCGCCGTCGCGGATGCGCTGAGCAGCACGCCGGCATAGTAGAGCCGGGTGAGCGCGCGGACATGTGCGAGCCGTGCGCGCAGCGCCTCGTCGAGCGGGCGGCCGAGCCAGGCACGGTGCAAGATGTTTTCCAGCTCCGGCGTCCGCGCCAGGCTATCGCCGACAATCGCAAGATCGACCAGCGGATCGGTGCGATAGGCGGATTCCCAGTCGATCATCCAGAGCCTGTTGCCGTCGAACAGGATGTTGGCGGGGAGCGAGTCGTTGTGGCTCGACACCGAGTTGGCCTCATCCCAGGCATAGGCCGCGCGGATGCGCGCGAGGTGCGCGTTGCAGCGCTCAAGCACGCCGGGCGCGAACAGGCCGGTGCGGCCGACATGGGCCCAGAGCCGGGCCACGATGTCGGGGTAGCGCACGAAAGCGGGAAAGGTCGGCGTCGCCTGCAGGCGCGCCAGCAATTCGCCGAGCGCCTTCGCCAGCGCCGGCAGGCCGCCGGGATAGCGGCCGAGCGGCTGCCGCTGCACAAAATCCATCACAGCGATGCGCGAGGCCTCGTCGACAAAATGGAGTCGCGGCGCGATGCCGGCCTCGGCGGCGATCCTGAGCGACACATACTGAAACGGATTGCGCAGCGGGCTCGGCATTCCTTCGATTCGGAGCAAATAATTCTCGCCGCCTGCATCGATCCGGAACAATTGCGCCGACGTTGCGCCGCCCGAGACCGATGTGACCGCGTCGATCGCTACGGTGCCGATCACCTGACGCAGTGCGGCATGTGCTGCGTCGCGCTGTGCCGGCGGAAGTTTATCGAGAGCACTCATGCGCAAGAAGCTAGCATGGCCGCTATGCGTGCCCAAAATCGCGTTGATGCAGCGTTCGCGATCTATTGCTGGAAGCGCACGACGAAGCATGAAACAATGCTGCAAAAATCATGTTGGGAGAGAACTTGATGTCGTTCGAGCGGGAGTTGCATTGCGCCGTTGCGTGCCGATCATGGATGGCGTTGCCATTATTCTGCCTGATCAGCACGTTCGGAGTGATGCATAACGCCGCCGCGAACGAGTCCTTGCAGATTGTGGACGCGCGCGTGCCGGCGGTCGACAAAGCGGGCGGGGACCTACCGTTGACGATGACGATCAAGAACGAGGCCGACAGCGCCGATGCGTTGCTTCGTGTCCGCTGCCCAGTTGCGAATTTTTCCGAGCGTCATACTGTGGATCGCGGCGAGGGCGCACCAGCGATGCGCTCGATATCCAATATACCAGTGCCGGCAAAGGCAATGCTCGAGCTGAAGCGTGACGGTTATCACGTCATGCTGCTGCAGATGCGTCAGGCGCTCACGCCGGGCGAGACCTTCAAATGCGCGATCGTTTTTCAGAAAGCAGGCACCATCGAGACGGAGGTACAGGTCCAGAAGTGACCTCACACAAGTGACTCAAGAAGACGGCGGGTGGTGCACAGCCATGCGCCGGGACTCAAGGCTTCTCGCGTGATCGCCCGTGTGTGACGGGCGGTTCGATCAATGAAGAATGCTAGATCCGGAGGAAATGAACTCATGACAAGGTTGAATTGGGTAAAGTCGCATATGCTCGCCGCGGCAGTAGCATCCGCAGCGACCTTCGCGGGCTCTTTCGCGCTCGCCGACGATGTCGGCCAGGACCGTCTGCTCAATGCTGACAAGGAAGCAGGCAACTGGCTGCACCACCACAAGAACTATTCGGCGACGCGCTTCTCGTCGCTGGCCGATATCAACAAGGACAACGTCAAGAACCTCAAGGTCGCCTGGACCATGCATCTCGGCGGCGTCGAGGGCGGCGGAATCTGGTCGCATGGCGGCCTGGAGGGGACGCCGATCGTCGAGAACGGCTTCATGTATGTCACCGACGGCTGGGGTTCGGTCTACAAGATCGATGCGCATGGCGGCAAAGGCGTGCTGCTCTGGAAGATGGATCCGAAGACCGACCATGACTGGGCCGGCGCAGTCGCCTGCTGCGGCGTCGACAACCGCGGCGTCGCATTGTGGGGCAACCTCGTCGTCTCGCACACGCTCGACGGCCGCCTGATCGCGACCAACAAGGAGACCGGGCAGGTCGCCTGGCAGCGCCAGGTCGCCGATCCCGACAAGGGCGAGGTGATCACCGGCGCACCGCTGATCGTCAAGGATATGGCGATCACGGGCGTTGCCGGCGCCGAATACGGCATTCGCGGCTGGATCGCCGCGACCGACCTGAAGAGCCAGAAGGAAGTGTGGCGCACCCACACCATCCCGGGCAAGGACGAGGCCGGTCACGAGACCTGGAAGGACGACAAGGACGCCAAGGCGAGCGGCGGCGGATCGACCTGGGTCACCGGCAGCTTCGACCCCTCGACCAACACCATCGTCTGGGGCGTCGGCAATCCCGGACCGGACTGGGACAACGAGTATCGGCCCGGCGACAATCTCTACACCGACTCCTCGCTTGGTCTCGATGCCGACACCGGCAAGATCAAGTGGCACTACCAGCACACGCCGAACGATCCCTACGACTATGACAGCGTGGCGGAGAACGTGCTGGTCGACGTCCCCGGTCCGAACAACACGACGCAGAAGCTCGCGCTCGAGGCCGACCGCAACGGCTTTGCCTATGCGATCGACCGCAACAGCGGCAAGTTCATCTGGGGGCTGCCGTTCGTCAAGAAGGTGACCTGGACCAAGGGTCTCGACCCCGAATCCGGCAAGCCGGTGGAGTATGATCCGAAGCAGGGCGTGCAGCGCTACAACGCGGCGGTGACGCCAAGCCGGACCAACAAGGTGACGGACATCTGCCCCGGCAACATGGGCGGCAAGAACTGGCCGCCGACCGCGTACAATCCGAACCTGAAGCTCTGGTACATCCCGGTGATCGAGAGCTGCAACCGGATCACGGTCGAGGAGACGACGCCGGACAAGTTGAAGAAGCGTGAGTTCTTCACGGGCGGCGGACCGAGCCAGCCGGTCAAGATCACCGGCAGCGTCACCGCGATCGACGTTACCACCGGCAAGGTGGCAGGGAAGGCGGAGACCGAATTCCCGAACCTCGGCGGCATCCTGGCGACGCCCGACCTCGTGTTCTCCGGACAGCCGTCCGGCGAGGTGATCGCCTACGACGCGAAATCGCTGCAGCAACTCTGGCAGTTCAACACCGGCGGCGGCGTCAATGCGCCTCCGATGACGTTCTCGGTGGATGGCAAGCAGTATGTCGCGATCCTGGTCGGCCTCGGCGGTGCCTGGGACAAGTGGTTCATCGATGCCACGCCCGAGCTGAAGCGGATGCAGCCGGGCTCGATGCTCTACGTGTTCGCCCTTTGACGTCGCAAGCGCGGGAGGCCTCTCACCGAGGCCTCCCGCGTCGATTTGGCCGAGAAAGACAAGAAAAAAGACAAGAAACAAGACAAATGAAAAAAATATCGCTGGTTGGCGCGTGGCTCGGCTACGCGCTGGTGATGGGATTTATCGGTACCGCGCAAGCGCAGTCGGCAAGCGATCCGACCGATGCGGGCAAGGCGGTGTTCAAGCGCGGCAATTG
Organism: Bradyrhizobium sp. BRP56; assembly: GCF_020194035.1. Taxonomy (NCBI): domain Bacteria; kingdom Pseudomonadati; phylum Pseudomonadota; class Alphaproteobacteria; order Hyphomicrobiales; family Nitrobacteraceae; genus Bradyrhizobium; species Bradyrhizobium sp. BRP56. The sequence continues at coordinate 105,623 of NZ_JADYVV010000012.1, read as the reverse complement.
CGTCGGCTGCCACAAATGGCATGGCAATGGTGGCGGCGGCTATGGCGGCGACGCGCTGTCGCTGCGCAAGACCGAGCTGACCCGCGAGCAGATCATCGAGACCGTGACGTGCGGGCGGCCGGGCACCGGCATGCCGTTCTTCGTGCGCGGCTCCTACGACACCACGAAATGCTACGAGATGACTCGGCAGGACGTCGCGGACCGCATGCCGCCCGAAGCGAATGTGTTCCTGCGGCCGAACGAGATCGAGGCCGTCGCCGACTACGTGCTCGCCCGCGTCAAGGGCAAGGGCGAGCCGACCTACGATGAATGCATCGCGTTTTTCGGCGATGGCTCGCGGGTCTGCAACATCTACAAGGAGGCCGGCCACGCCGCCGCGCCGTCCGACCAGAGCGAGAAGGCAAAGCCATGAGCAAGCAAGGATCGGCAATCCGTGGCTTGGTCTTCGCTGTGACAGTCACGGCAGCGGTGCCGGCGATGGCGACCGCGGGAGACCTGCGCGACATCAGCGTCGGAATGACGATCAGCAGCGTACCGGACGCGGGCTACATCAACCTGACCTGCGTCGGCGAGAAGACCCACAGACTGGCCGACTGGGCGCAGTGGCAGGCTTGCCAGGCCGGACCGGACCAGCTGCGCGGCATCCGCTTCGAGTACGATCGCGAGAGCGGGCGGGAAGGCACCATGGTCGGCGGCCATCCCGCGATCCTCACCGTCATGATCGACAAGGACGCCAAGATCGCGGCGCTGATGATCGAGACCGATCCGAAGGCGCGGCTCTATCTGCGCAAGAAGGCCTTCCTGCTCGGCCTGCAGGCGAGGTCGCGCTATGGCGAGGACGGCTGGACCTGTTCCAAGGCACAGCCGGGCGCCGACAAGCAGGAGGTCGGCGGCGTATTTGTCGACGAGAAATGCACCAAGACGATCGACGGCCGCACGGTCGAGATCGAGCGCCATCTCTACCGCGAGCCGAACAAGGAACTCAAGGACATGACCGACGAGACCCGGATCACGATCCGCCGCGCCGGGTCCTGAGCTGCAAACTGAAATAGCCAAATTTCAGCTGCCTAACTGATCTAAGATGACTCTCTTTGTTTTCGTCATGGCCGGGCTTGTCCCGGCCATCCACGTCTTTTCTTACGCGATTGCAGCGAAGACGTGGATGCCCGGCACAAGGCCGGGCATGACGGAGCTAGTCTAATGCCGAGCCAGCAGCACGACGACGATCAGGGCCAGGATCGCGCACAGCACCTTCCAGAAGGTCACGGGATCGCGGTCGTGCAGCGATTTGCGGGTGGTGACGGCGGGGCCGGCCCAGGTCGCGCCGTTTTCCAGTTCGTGTGCGAACTCGATGGCATCGCCGAAGCGTTGCGCCGGGTCGACGCTGAGCGCCTTGCCGATCACCGCGTCGAGCCAGGCCGGCAGGTCCGGCCGGTAGCGCGATAGCGGCGCCGGCTTGCCGAAGCGAGGCCGCGAGAACGGTTCGATCTCGCCGAACGGATAGTTCGCGGTGAACATGCGATAGACCGTGACGCCGAGCGCGAACAGGTCGGAGGCCTCGTCACCGGCCTTGCCGCCGAACAGTTCGGGCGCCATGTAGCTCGCGGTGCCCGGAATGTCCTCGGCGGGAAAATCCTCCAGCAGCGGCACCCGCGCGACGCCGAGGTCGACAAGGCGCAACCCGCCGTCCTTCAGCAAGATCACGTTGTCCGGCTTGATGTCGCGATGGATGATGCCGGCGCGGTGCAGCGCGGTGACCGCGCGCACCAGCTTGGTTGCGATCGCGATGCCGTCGGTGAGCGACAGCCGCGGCGCGCGGCCAAGCCGCTGCTCGAGCGTTTCGCCCTCGTAGAGCGGCATCGCCGAATAGAGCCTGGTCTGCCGCTCCGCCGGCACCTCGATGATTTCGCCGATCCAGAGGCTGCGCACACGCGCGGCGACCCAGGCCTCGCGCACGAAGGCGAGGCGGTAGGAGCCTTCGCTCGCGACCCGTGGATGCGGAAACTTCAGCACCACTTCGCGGCCGGCGCGCTTGTCGATCGCCTTGAACAGGCGGCTGTAGCGCCCGTCGGACAAGACGTCGCCGAGGCTGAAATCGTCGATCGTATCGCCGGTCACCGGCAAATCGAGGATCGGCAGCGTCGCGATCGCGTGGGTGAGATCGTCGCGGTCCGCCGGCGGCAGGTCGACGACGTCGAGCACCAGCGCGGTCGTGTTGTCGCTGCTGCCGGCCGCGAGGGCGGCATCGACGATGCTGCGCGCCGATTTGTCCGGCGGCGTGCGTTCCTCCAGCAATTGCTGGAGGCGTAAATCGCCGAGCGCGCCGTGAACCCCGTCGCTGCAGATCAGGAGACGGTCGTGCTGCCGGAGCCCGAGGGACGTGTAGTCGAAGCGGGCGAATTCCTCGAAACCGATGGCCCGGTTCAGCATGTGGGCGAGGTCGCCGCGCCCGGCGATATGATCCTGCGTCAGGCGTTCCAGCCGGCCGTCGCTCAGGCGATAGACACGGGTGTCGCCGATATGGATCACATGGCATTGCCGCCGCGACAGGATGATCGAGGAGAACGCGCAGGCCATGCCGCTGCGCGCGGCATCGACGCGGCCCTGGCCGTAGATCCAGCTGTTGGCGGCTTCCAGCGCCCGCGCGGCGCGGCGGCGGACGCCGAGCGTCTCGGGCAGCGAATAATAGGCGTCGATGAAGCTGCGGACCGCGACCTCCGCGGCCTCGCGTCCGCCCTTGTGGCCGCCGACGCCGTCGGCGACCGCGGCGACGACGTCGCGGTGAACCGCACCCGGCTGGCCGAGGCAGGCCGCGACATAGTCCTCATTGGCGGCGCGCTTGCCGGTCTCGCTGGCGAAGCCGACGCGCACCCCCAAGTCCCGTTGCGAACCGTTCGCCACGTCCGAGCCCCGTCACGTTGCGGAGCGGAGTCCTCAGACGCGCGCTCCCGACACCGCGCCCCAGGTGGTGCGCCAGCGGACCTTGACCATGGCAAGTCCGATGAAGCCAAGCAACGCCAGCCCGCCGAAGAACAGGAAGCCCGCCCCGAATCCGCCGGTCATGCCCTTGGCGAAGCCGAGCGTCTGGGCAAGGAAGAAGCCGCCGATGCCGCCGGCGCAGCCGACCAGCCCGGTCATCAGGCCGATCTCGTGACGGAAGCGCAGCGGGATTAGCTGGAACACCGCGCCGTTGCCCATGCCGAGCGCCAGCACGCCGATCGAGAACAGCAGCACCGAGATCCAGGCGATGCGCGGCAGTTCCGTCAACGCCCAGCCGGCCTGCGTCGGCGCCGTCGGGCCCTCCGGCATGAAGGCGATGACGAGATAGGCGGCGACCACGACACCGAACAGGATCGACAGCGAACGAATGCCGCCGATCCGATCGGCGATCATGCCGCCGACGGGACGGAACCCCGAGCCGAACGCGACGATCAGCGCGACCAGCATGCCGGCCGCGACGCCGGAGACATGATACTGCACGGTGAAATAGAGCGGCAGCGCGTTGGCAAGGCCGACGAAGCCGCCGAAGGTGATGAAGTAGAAGAACATGAACCAGCGGCTGTCGGAATCCTTCAGCAGCGCGCCGTAAGCCTGCAGCGAGACCTTCTTGCGCTCGCCCGGCGCGTCCTTGGCTGCAAACGCGTAATAGGCGAGCACCATCAGCATCGGAATAAGCAGGCAACCGAACACGGCCTGCCAGCCCCAATGCTCGGCAATGGTCGGCGCAAGCAGGGTGTCGAGCACGACGCCCATATTGCCGGCACCGGCAATCCCCATCACCACGCCCTGATATTGCGGCGGATACCAGCGGCTCGCCTGGGGCAGGGCGACGGCAAACGAGGCGCCGCCGACGCCGAGCGCAAGCCCGAACAGCTCGATCGCGAGCTTGCTGGTCAGGCCGAAATGCCACACCGCAGCGGTCGCGGCGATCACGACGAGCTGGGCGATGATGCCGGTGCGCTTGGCGCCGATGATGTCGGCGAGAATGCCCATCGGCACACGCAGCAGCGCGCCGGCGAGCACGGGAATGGCAACGAGGGTGAACTTCTCGTTCACGGCCAGATTCATGTCTCTCGCGATGTAGACGATCAGCGGTCCAAGCGCGACCCACGCCATGAAACTGATGTCGAAGTACAGGAACGCGGCAAGCAGTGTCGGCCAGTGACCTGCCTTCTTGAACTCGGCTAGCTTCATCGCAAGCATCTCGCGTTGATGCGGCGGAGGCAGCCGCAAAAGCGCGGCCATCTCAGGCGCAGACAAATGGAATGTTGGTGAATGGTGAGTGCGCTCGTCGTTGAGACGCACTCCGTCAACAGTTGTGGTCAGCAATTACCGTGCCATCGATCCGGTCGCGTCGCTTTGCCGTGTAGTCGCAAGACGTTGCCGCGCACGCGCGAACAGCGTTCCGCCGGCGCGCGTGGCGTGGCTTGCGGCAAGTGCCGCCGCGCAAACGTGCACGCTGGTGCTTTTTTGTGCGATGCGACAAGCCCGTGCGATCGCGCATCAAATGCGATTTCGCGATCGCCATCGCGGCCCGCGATGCTGTGATGCACAAGAGATCATCGGCGTGGCTAAAATTTCGGCCGGCTGTCGGCGCGGAGCGCGACCTGGCGGATTTTGATCGGCCGGAAACGTGTTGATTTTGCAGCCGGATTCGCCCGCCACGGGTTGGCACGCGTTTTGAATATCAATCAATAACGGAACATCGGTCGTCATCGAAGACGGTCTGCGCCCGCGGCTGGGCTTCCTACAACTCCAAACCTTTATCGGTGCCCATCAACGACGCACGCCGCGTCGCTGCGCAGCGCCGTCGGAATTGAAAGGCGGACCATGCTCGACAAAGTGACCAAGCAAAAGCTCGTGGTGATCGGCAACGGGATGGCCGGCATCCGGACGGTCGAGGCGCTGCTGGAGCGCGCGCCCGATCTCTACGACATCACGGTGTTCGGCTCCGAGCCCTACGGCAATTACAACCGCATCCTGCTGTCGCCGGTGCTCGCCGGCGAGAAGACCGTCGACGACATCATGCTCAACACCGTCGACTGGTACGAGGACAACAACATCACGCTGCGCAAGGGCGAGACGATCACCATGATCGATCGCCGGACCTGCGAAGTCGTCACCGAGGCCGGCGAGCGGGTGCCCTATGACCGCCTGCTGATCGCGACGGGCTCAAACCCGATCATGCTGCCGCTGCCGGGCAAGGAACTGCCGGGCGTGATCGGCTTCCGCGACATCTATGACGTCGATCGCATGATCAAGGCTTCGACCGACTATCGCAACGCGGTCGTGATCGGCGGCGGCCTGCTCGGCCTCGAGGCCGCCAACGGGCTGATGAAGCGCGGCATGAACGTCACGGTCGTGCATCTGCTCGACACGCTGATGGAGCGTCAGCTCGATCCGGTGGCCGGCGGCCTCCTGCGCAAATCGCTGGAAGAGCGCGGCATGGTGTTCAAGATGCCCGCACAAACGCAGGCGATCCTGGGCGAGGACCGCGTCACAGGCGTGCGGTTCGGCGATGGCACCGAGCTGCCGGCCGATCTCGTGGTGATGGCGGTCGGCATCCGCCCGAATTTCGAGCTCGCCAAGAAGGCCGGGCTCTACTGCGAGCGCGGCATCGTCGTCTCCGACACCATGCAGACCTATGACGGCCGCATCTACGCGGTCGGCGAGTGCGTGCAGCACCGCCGCCAGACCTACGGTCTCGTCGCGCCGCTGTTCGACCAGGCCAGGGTCTGCGCCAACCACCTCGCGATGAAGGGGTTTGCCACCTATGACGGCTCGGTCACCTCGACCAAGCTGAAGGTCACCGGCATCGACCTGTTCTCCGCCGGCGACTTCGCGCCGGGGCCGGACAAGGAGGAGATCGTGCTGCAGGACGCCAACCGCGGCGTCTACAAGCGCATCATCCTGAAGGACAAGAAGATCGTCGGCGCCGTACTCTATGGCGACACCATCGACGGCCCCTGGTACTTCCAGCATCTGCGTGACGGCACCGACGTCTCGCATATGCGCGAGCGCCTGGTGTTCGGCGCCGCCAATCTCGGCGATGGCGGCGTCAGCGGCCAGAGCTCGGTTGCCGCGATGAGCGACGAGACCGAGATCTGCGGCTGCAACGGCGTCTGCAAGGGTGCCATCGTCAAGGCGATCAGCGAGAAGAAGCTGTTCACGCTCGACGACGTCCGCGCCCATACCAAGGCATCGTCGTCCTGCGGCTCCTGCACCGGCCTCGTCGAGCAGGTGCTGGCGTTCACGCTCGGCGGCGACTATTCGGCGGCCCCGAAGGTCAAGCCGCTGTGCAAATGCACCGATCACAGCCACGACGACGTTCGCCGCGTGATCGTCGAGCAGCAGCTCAAGACCATTCCCGCGGTCATGCGCTTCATGGAGTGGAAGACGCTAAACGGCTGCCACTCCTGCCGTCCGGCGCTGAATTACTATCTGCTCGCGACCTGGCCCGGCGAATATCGCGACGACCAGCAGTCGCGCTTCATCAACGAGCGCGTCCACGCCAACATCCAGAAGGACGGCACCTATTCGGTGGTGCCGCGGATGTGGGGCGGCGTCACCACGCCGAGCGAGTTGCGCGCGATCGCCGACGTCGCCGAGAAGTTCAACATCCCGACGGTGAAGGTCACCGGCGGCCAGCGCATCGACCTGCTCGGCGTCAAGAAGGAGGACCTGCCGGCGGTGTGGGCCGACCTCAACGACGCCGGTATGGTGTCGGGCCACGCTTACGCCAAGGGCCTGCGCACGGTGAAGACCTGCGTCGGCTCGGAATGGTGCCGCTTCGGCACCCAGGATTCCACCGGCCTCGGCGTCAAGCTGGAGAAGTTCATGTGGGGCTCGTGGACGCCGGCCAAGGTCAAGCTCGGCGTCTCCGGCTGCCCGCGCAACTGTGCGGAGGCGACCTGCAAGGACGTCGGTGTGGTCTGCGTCGATTCCGGTTACGAGATCCATTTCGCCGGTGCCGCCGGACTGCACATCAAGGGCACCGAGTTCCTGACCAAGGTCGAGACCGAGGACGAATGCCTCGAGGTGATCGTGGCACTGACCCAGCTCTACCGCGAGGAGGGCTGGTATCTCGAGCGCATGTACAAATGGTGCGACCGCGTCGGTCTCGAGCAGATCAGGAAGCGGGTGGTCGATGACGTTGCGAACCGCAAGGCGCTGTTCGCTCGCTTTGCCTATTCACAGCAGTTCGCGCAGACCGATCCGTGGGCCGAGCGTGCCAGCCGCGGCGTCGACCGCAACGAGTTCGCGCCTCTCGCCGAATTGGAGCTCGCATGACCCAGTGGATCGAAATCGGCGCATTGGCCGACATTCCGCGGCTCGGCTCGCGCGTGGTGCGCACGCCGGGCGGCAACATCGCGGTGTTCCGGACCGAGAGCGACGAGGTGTTCGCGCTCGACGACCGCTGCCCGCACAAGGGCGGGCCGCTGTCGCAGGGCATCGTGCACAACAAGCGCGTGACCTGTCCGCTGCATAACTTCGTCATCGAGCTGGCGAGCGGGCAGGCGGTCGCGCCCGACGAAGGCTGTACCCATACCCATCCGGCCAAGGTCGAGAACGGCGTTGTCTGGCTGTCGGTGCGGCAGGCGGCGGCGGCGGTGAGCTGAGCGGTCAGGCAATGTCCGTCAAGACCACGTGTCCCTATTGCGGTGTCGGCTGTGGCGTCATCGCGTCGAAGGACGCGGCGGGCGCCGTCCAGGTCGAGGGCGACAGGCAGCATCCGGCCAATTTCGGCCGGCTCTGCAGCAAGGGCTCGGCGCTCGCCGAGACCATCGATCTCGATGGGCGTCTGCTCGAGCCGATGGTGGACGGCGCGCCGGCGGCGTGGGACGACGCGCTCGATCGTGTCGCCGATGGCTTTAGCAGGATCATACGCGAGCACGGGCCCGACGCGGTCGCGTTCTATGTCTCCGGCCAGCTGCTGACCGAGGACTATTACGTCATCAACAAGCTCGCCAAGGGCTTCGTCGGCACCGCCAATATCGACACCAATTCGCGGCTCTGCATGGCCTCCAGTGTCGCCGGGCACAAGCGCGCGTTCGGCAGCGACACCGTGCCGGGCTGCTACGAGGATCTCGAGCAGGCGGACTTGCTCGTGCTGGTCGGCTCCAACGCCGCCTGGTGCCATCCGATCCTGCACCAGCGCATGCTGGCGGCGAAGGAGAAGAATCCGGCGTGCAAGATCGTGGTGATCGATCCACGCCGCACCGCAACCTGCGAGGGCGCCGATCTGCATCTGCCGCTGCGCTCGGGCAGCGATTCCGTGCTGTTCAACGGCCTGTTCGCCTTCCTCGCCGGCAGCAACGCGGTCGACCGCGGCTTTGTCGGCAATTGCACGACGGGTGTCGTCGACGCGCTCAAGCAGGTCGGCGGCCTGACCGTGGCGCAGACCGCGGCGATCTGCGGGCTGACCGAAGGCGCGGTCGGGCTGTTCTTCGACTGGTTCACCCGGACCGAGCGCGTCGTCACGCTGTATTCGCAAGGCATTAACCAGTCGTCGAGCGGCGTCGACAAGGTCAACGCCATCATCAACTGCCATCTGTTGACCGGGCGCATCGGCCGTCCCGGCATGGGGCCGTTCTCGCTGACCGGGCAGCCCAACGCGATGGGCGGCCGCGAGGTCGGCGGGCTCGCCAACCAGCTCGCCGCGCATATGGAGATCGAGAATCCCGCGCACCGCGCGCTGGTGCAGCGGTTCTGGCGTGCGCCTGTGATCGCGGAGAAGGCCGGTCTGAAGGCGGTCGACATGTTCGACGCGATCGCCGACGGCCGCATCAAGGCGGTGTGGATCATCTCGACCAATCCGGTGGTGAGCCTGCCCGATGCCGATCGCGCGCGCGCCGCGCTCGACGCCTGCGAGCTCGTCGTGGTGACGGATTGCATGCGCGACACCGATACCACGCGCCATGCCGACGTGCTGCTGCCGGCCTTGGCATGGGGCGAGAAGGACGGCACCGTCACCAATTCCGAGCGCCGGATCTCGCGGCAGCGGCCGTTTCTCGCAACGCCGGGCGAGGCGCGCGCCGACTGGCGCATCATCTGCGACGTCGCCGGTCGCATGGGATATTCCGGCTTCGACTATGCCTCGGCCGCCGAGGTGTTCCGCGAGCACGCCGAACTGTCGGGCTTCGAGAATAGCGGCCGGCGCGATTTCGACATCTCGGCGCTGGCGGCGCTGGATGATGACGCCTATGACGCGCTGGCGCCGGTGCAGTGGCCGGTGACGTCAGACCATCCGGCCGGCACGCCGCGGATGTTCGAGAGCCAGCAATTCTTCACGCCGGACCGCAAGGCGCGCTTCGTGCCGGTGGCGCCGCGCGCGGCGCGCAACGCCACCAGCCGCGACTTTCCGCTGGTGCTCAACACCGGCCGCGTGCGCGATCAGTGGCACACCATGACCCGTACCGGCAAAACCGGCCGGCTGCTGGCGCACGTGTTCGAGCCCTATGCCGAGTTTCACCCCGAGGATGCGCGGCAGGCCGGCCTGCAAAACGAGGGACTGGTGCGGCTGACCAGCAGCTGGGGCGAGATGATCGCGCGCGTCGTGGTCAGCGCCGACCAGCGCCGCGGCTGCGTGTTCGTGCCGATGCACTGGAACGAGGAGTTCGCCGGCGAGGGCCGCGTCAACGCGCTGGTCAATCCGGCGGTCGATCCGCTGTCCGGCCAGCCGGAGTCGAAGCACACGCCGGTCAAGGCCGATCCCTACGCGCCGAAATGGCACGCCTTCATCCTGAGCCGCGACGCGATCAGGCGTCCGGCAAGCGGCTATTGGGTTTACGGCAAGGCCGGCGATTGCACGCGGCTCGAACTTGCGCTCGACACTCGCCCGGAGAGCTGGCGCGACTGGGCGCGGGCGCAGCTCGGGCTCGAAGGTGTCGAGATCGAATGGATCGCCTATCGCGATCCGGCCGCGGGCCGCTTCCGCTACGCGGCGGTGCGTGACGGCCGGCTTGAGGGCTGCGTGTTCATCGCTCCCGATCACACGTTGCCGTCGCGTGCGTGGCTGACCGGCCTGTTCGTCGAACAGCAATTGTCGGCCAATGCGCGGATGTCGCTGCTGGCCGGACGGCCGTTCGGCGCGGGCGAGGATGTCGGCCCGATCGTCTGCTCCTGCTTCAGCGTCGGACGGCACCAGATCACCGCCGAGATCAAAAAGGGCGCCGACAGCGTCGATGCGATCGGCCGCTGCCTGAAGGCCGGCACCAATTGCGGCGGCTGCAAGCCCGAGATCGGCAAGCTGATCGGCGCCACCGCGCAGCTGCGGCAGGCGATCGCGTCGTAGGTCGCCGCGCCAGGGCCCAGCCGAGAAATGCGCGATTCAAGATTGTTGCGGCGCAAATTGACCGTGAGCCCTATTTCTACGGCCGCAATTTCCTGATGTGATCTTCAATATTGCGAGCCAGTTTGCGGTGACCCCTGCTGAGGCGCGCCGTGCCGATCACCATCATGTCGTGACCAAAGCCATAGAACAGGAAGGACATTACATGCCTTCACGCCGTCATCTTCTGACCGGCGCCGTCGCGACCGGTGTCGCGCTGTCAATGCAACGTGCCACGGCAGCAGTCGCGCAGCAAAAACGAGTGATCGTCGATTCGCAGGTTCACCTGTGGCCGGCAAGCACTCCGGAGAGACCCTGGCTCCCCGGTGCCAAGCCGCAGCTCCCGGAGCCCTTCACCATCGAGCGAGTCATTCCACTGATGGACGAGGCTGGCGTCGATCGCGTTGTCATCGTTCCGCCAGTGTCGCTTGAAGGTGAGCGCATCGATTATGCCCAGGAGGCAGTCAGACGGTACCCGGGCCGCTTCGCCATCATGGCGCGCGTCGCCCTCGACAAGCCCGACCGCGCGGCACGGCTTGCGACTTGGCGCGACCAGCCCGGCGTACTGGGCGTGAGGTTGAACGTCGGCCCCGGCGAAGCGGCGTGGCTGACAGACGGAACCGCGGACTGGTTCTGGCAGGCGGCGGAGAAGGCCCGCCTGCCGGTGATGTTTCTCACTGAGGGGCAGACGTCGCTGTTCGCCCGCATCGCCGAGCGGCACCCGCAACTTACGCTCATCATCGATCACATGGGCGTCGGCGCGGGACTTCGCCCTCGTCCCGGCTCATCGGAAAACAACATGGTGCCGGAGGCTATCGTCCAGGCGGCCGCGCTCGCGAAATATGCGAATGTATCGGTGAAGTTGTCGTCGGTCCCGCTGATTTCGACTGAGCCATATCCATTCCGCGACGTGATCCCGCACATCCACCGCCTGTTCGACGCCTACGGCCCGGAGCGCTGCCACTGGGGGACCGATCTAACCAACTCATTCGCCCGGGCCACTTACCGGCAGCGCGTGACGCAATTCACGGAGGAGCTTCCGTTCCTCAGCGAAAGCGACAAGGACTGGATCATGGGCCGTGCGATCCTGGCGCGGCTTCGCTGGACGTCGTCCTAGCAGCCGCGGCAGATGCTCTTCAGCTTGCTGTTGAGCAGGCGGTCCTCTTCGTCGGAGGCCGCCTTGGTGTAGGGGTCGTTGCCGTGGCGCTTGTCGTCGGCAAAACTGCCGGCGCCAGTGGCGCCGCCCACGTGCATGCCGTGAACCGCGTGCCCGCCTCCATGGCCGTGGCTGCCGCGCGCGTCCACCGGCGGCATCGCGGCCGCAAGCAGCGTCAGCAGCAACCCGACCGTCGTGATCGTCCGCATGTTTTCCTCCTCGTCGCGGCAAAATACCGCTGACGCTGAGGCAAATCGGTGTCGGCCATCTTCACAATTTCGCGTGGCGGCAATCGGGGCAGGGGCCGGCCGGTTCCGGCCAAATACCGCCGGTGCGCCGCACATAGGCCGCCCGGGGATGGCTTCATGCCGACAATGCAGTGCTCGTCACACCAAAATGGTGTATCGGCAGGCTTGAGCGCGCGCGGGCAGCGGCCCGACGCCACACAATCAAGATATCGTAAGATTTTGGAGGAACGTTCATGTCGGCTCTGCCACTCTCGGGCATCAAGATTCTCGATCTGACGCGGGTGCTCGCGGGCCCGCTGTCGGCCCAGATGCTGGCGGATCTCGGCGCCGAGGTGATCAAGATCGAGCGGCCCGGCGGCGGCGACGACGCCCGCGCTTTCGGCCCGCCCTATCTCGCCGACCCCGAAGGCAAGCAGAACAACAACAACTCGTTCTACCTCTGCGCCAACCGCAACAAGAAGTCGGTCACCGTCAACATCGCCAAGCCGGAAGGGCAGGCGATCATCCGCGAGCTCGCCAAGACGGCCGACGTGATGATGGAGAACTACAAGGTCGGCGACCTCAAGCGCTACGGCCTCGACTACGAGACCATCAAGCAGCTCAACCCCGGCATCATCTATTGCTCGGTCACGGGTTTCGGCCAGACCGGACCTTACGCGCCGCGCGCCGGCTACGACGCGATCCTGCAGGCGATGGGCGGCCTGATGAGCGTCACCGGCCATATCGACGGCGAGCCCGGCGAGGGCCCGATGAAGGTCGGCCCCTCGATCGTCGACTACATGACCGGCATGAACACCTCGATCGGCATCCTCTCGGCGCTCTACCATCGCGACGCCAACAACGGGGAAGGGCAGCACATCGACGTCTGTCTGTTCGACACGGTGATCGCATCGCTGTCGCACTGGCTGCAGATCTACCTCGTCAATGGCAAGACCCCGCCGCGCCGCGGCACTTGGGGCAATGGCGGCATGCCGGCCGGCGTGTTCCGCTGCACTGATGGCGAGCTGATGCTGGTGGTCGGCAATGACGGCCAGTTCCAGCGCACCTGCGCCGTGCTCGGCGAGCCCGAGCTCGCGAACGACAAGCGCTTCGTCAAGAACAACGACCGCGTCGTGCACGGCAAGGAGATCATGGCGATCTTTGCCGGGTTGTTCCTGAAGAAGCCGGTGGCCTATTGGCTGGAGAAGCTCGAGGAGGCCGGCGTGCCGTCCGGCCCGATCAACAATTTCGAGCAGGTGTTCAGCGATCCGCACGTGCAGTCGCGCGGCATGCGGGTCAAGGTCGACCATCCCTTCGAGCCGAACCTGTCGCTGATCCGCAACGCGCTGACCTTCTCCGGCACGCCGATCACCGAATACCGCGCCCCGCCGCTGTTAGGGGCCGACACCAAGGACGTGCTGGCGACCATCGGCTATGACGACGCCAAGGTCGAGGGCCTGAAGGCGCAGGGGATTCTGTAGGCGCTGACTTCGAGGCCGCGGGCCACCGTTCCGTCATCCTGAGGAGCGGCCACTTGGCCGCGTCTCGAAGGATGAACGGCCCGGCTGGTGGCCGTCGATCCTTCGAGACGGCCGCTGCGCGGCCTCCTCAGGATGACGGTTAGACAGTGGAGCCCGCGCAATAACACTTCGATCCATATCGAAACATCATTGACATCCGCCTGCTAGATTGGCGCCATCGATCCCTCATCGAAGGTGCCAATCATGAAACGGGAAGTGGTCCGCGTCGAACCGATCTCGAGCTGGCTGGAGCGCTGGAAGGCGCCGGCGTCGGCGGTCACGCGTGCGGGCAACATGATCTTCGTCTCCGGCCTGCCGCCGTTCGATCCCGCAACCGGCGAGTTCGCCGCCGGCGCGTCGATGGAGCGGCAAAGCGAACTGGTCATGGAGCAGCTCAAGCAATGCCTCGAGGCGGCCGGCGCCACGCTCGACAATGTGATGAAGTGCAACGTGTTCTGCGCCTCGGCAAAGCACTTCACGACCTTCAATGCAGTCTATGCAAGGTACTTCCCGCAGCAGCCGCCGGCGCGGATCTTCGTCTGCATCCCGGAATGGACCGGGCCGTTCGACGTCGAAATCGACTGCATCGCGATGGTGTAAGGGCAGGGCGCCGCAGCGGCGCCCTCGCTTCACAAATCCTGCCGCGTCAGCCGGCCGTGCATCGCGACCGGCCGCGCGGCCGGCCTGCTCGGCACGTCGCCCATCGTCAGCGCCATCACCGAGACCGTGACCACGCGATCGATGATGGCGCGGACGTCGTCGAGGTCGCATTTGCCTTCCGACAGCCGCAGCAGGCGTTCCTTCTCGCGGATGGTGTGATGCGCCATCGCGAGCGCGAAGTGCAGGCCCCAATAGAGCTCGGTGTCGCTGCTGGCCGGCATCGCGCGGCGCATCGCGGCGGCGAACTTGCGCAAATGATCGACCTCGCGATTCTTGATGCGGCGGATCGGCGGCACGGATTCGATCGAGGCGCGGATCATGAAGCGCGCCGCGGTCGAGCCCTCGCGATCCGGCCCGAGGCAGCCGCGCAAGGTGGGGCCGACGAGGGCGCGCATGATGTCCTCGATCGAGGCGCGGCCGCCGCCTTTTTCCTCCGCCGCCCGCAGTTCGTTGAGGCGCTCGCGGTTGGTCTGGATGCTGCGGGTGACGAACAGCTCCGCGATCAATTCGTCCTTGGAGCCGAAATGATAGTTCACCGCAGCGAGGTTGACGTTCGCCTCCGCGACGATGTCGCGCAGCGTGACGTCGCCGAAGCCGCGGTCGGCATAGAGCCGCTCGGCGGCGGCGAGAATGGCGGATCGGGTCTGGTCGCTGGCCATGGCTGAGAGCCTCCGGTCATTCCGGCGCGATGCGCAGCATCGAACCCGGAATCTCGCTCCACAATTTCCGGATTTCGGGTTCAGCCCTGCAGGCTGCCCCGGAATGACGAACGCAAGGTTGCATTTCAAACATTTGTATGAAACTATCGTTTGAACGGTCGGAAATGTCAATCCGCGGATCGCGGGGCAGCATTCTGGCACACCACCGCCGCCCTTCCGCGAACGCCCTTGCGAGCCGCGGAGGCGGGGTCAACAATGTCGGCAAATGGCTACGGCCCAGGTCATCGGCCCAAGTCAGCGGCCCAAGTCAGCGGCCCAAGTCTAGGAAACGAGGAGCGTCCCATGGATTTCACGATGTCGGCCAGGCAGAAGGAATGGCTGGAGCGCGTTCAGGCTTTCATGAAAACGCATGTTCGCCCGGCCGTGCCGATCTACGACAAGCAGGACGCCGAGGGCCCGCGCTGGAAGGTGATCCCGATCCTCGAGGACCTGAAGAAGAAGGCGAAGGCCGAAGGCCTCTGGAACATGTTCATGCCGCCGTCCTCGCATGAGGACGATGAATTCCACGGCGCGGGATTGACCAATCTCGAATACGCGCTTCTGTCGGAGGAGATGGGTCGCATCTCCTGGGCGTCCGAAGTGTTCAACTGCTCCGCCCCCGATACCGGCAACATGGAAGTGTTCATCCGCTACGGCACCAAGGAGCAGAAGCGCAAATGGCTGCGCCCGCTGATGGACGGCGAGATCCGCTCCGCCTTCCTGATGACCGAGCCGGCGGTTGCTTCGTCCGACGCCACCAACATCGAGACCCGGATCGAGAAGGACGGCGATCACTACGTCATCAACGGCCGCAAATGGTGGTCGTCGGGCGTCGGTGATCCCCGCTGCAAGATCGCAATCCTGATGGGCAAGACCGACTTCAACGCCGCCAAGCATCAGCAGCAGTCGCAGATCCTGGTGCCGCTCGACACCCCCGGCATCAAGGTCGAGAAGATGCTGCCGGTGTTCGGCTTCGACGATGCGCCGCACGGCCACGCCCAGGTGCTGCTCGAGAACGTCCGGGTGCCGAAGGAGAACATCCTGCTCGGCGAAGGCCGCGGCTTCGAGATCGCGCAGGGCCGTCTCGGTCCGGGCCGCATCCATCACTGCATGCGCACCATCGGCCAGGCCGAAGAGGCGCTGGAGAAGATGGTGAAGCGGCTCGCCTCGCGCACCGCGTTCGGCAAGAAGATCATCGAGCATTCGGTCTGGGAGCAGCGCATCGGCGACGCCCGCACCGACATCGAGATGAACCGTCTGCTCTGCCTCAAGGCCGCCGACATGATGGACAAGGTCGGCAACAAGACCGCACAGGCCGAGATCGCGATGATCAAGGTCGCAGCTCCCAACATGGCGCTCAAGATCATCGACCAGGCGATCCAGGCCTTTGGCGGCGGCGGCGTCTCCGACGACGCAGGCCTCGCCCGCGCCTATGCCCACATCCGCACGCTCCGTCTCGCCGACGGTCCGGACGAGGTGCACAATCGCGCCATTGCCAGACTTGAACTTCGGAAGTATGCAAACACGTCGCACTGAGCATGATGCGGAACGCATGGCGTTCGCGCGCACATCGTGCTCAGAATGAAAAAGAGAGATCAGGCTGGCGTGCCAGCCTGATTGAGGGAGCGCCCCGACGCGCTCCTTGAAAAATCGAGTTGAGGGAGCGTCATCGTGGCGGACGGCGTCAGGAAAGACGAAGAATTTTCCGGCACAAGGGAAGTCGAGGAGCGCCATCGTATCAACGAGGCCAGTCTCGATGCCTGGATGAGGGAACACGTCGAAGGCTATCAGGGCCCGCTCACGGTCCTGCAGTTCAAGGGTGGCCAGTCCAACCCGACCTACAAGCTCGAGACCCCCGGCCGCAACTATGTGATGCGGCGCAAGCCGTTCGGTAAATTGTTGCCGTCGGCGCATGCGGTCGATCGCGAGTTCCGCGTGATCGCGGCGCTCGGCAAGCAGAATTTCCCGGTTGCGAAAGCCTACGCCCTGTGCACCGACGACGCGGTGATCGGCTCGGCCTTCTACATCATGTCGATGGAAGAGGGGCGGGTGTTCTGGGATCCGACGTTGCCGACCCAGGAGCCCGACGCGCGCCGGAAGATCTTCGCCAGCAAGATCGAGACGCTGGCCAAGCTTCATCTGTTCAATCCCGAGGCGATCGGCCTCGGCGATTTCGGCAAGCCCGGCAATTATTTTGCGCGACAGGTCGATCGCTGGACCAAGCAGTACCGCGCCTCCGAAACCCAGCACATTCCCGAATTCGAGAAGCTCGCCGAGTGGCTGCCGAAAACCGTTCCGGAGCAGAAGCGCGTCTCGATCGTGCATGGCGACTATCGCCTCGACAACATGATCTTCCACGCCACCGAGCCGCGGGTGCAGGCGGTGCTCGACTGGGAATTGTCGACGCTCGGCGATCCCATGGCCGACTTCACCTACCTCTTGATGCAGTGGACCATGCCGGGCCTCGTCAATGCCGACCTCAAGGCATTGAACATTCCGAGCCAGGATGAGGCGGCGCAGATTTACTGCGACGTGACCGGCATCCCGGTGCCGGACCTGAACTGGTATTTCTCCTACAATCTGTTCCGCCTCGCCGGCATCACGCAGGGCATCGCGGGGCGGGTCCGCGACGGCACCGCGTCGAATGCCAAGGCCCTCGAGTCGGCCAAGCGCACCGTGCCGCTGTCGCAGGCGTCATGGGAATACGCGCAGAAGGCCGGCGCAACCTGATCCGAGAATGCGGCGCGATCCAACAGGGCTCGCGCCGCTTTTTCTTTTTACCTCGCCCCGCTTGCGGGGAGAGGTCGGATCGCATGCAGCGAAGCGAAGTGCGATCCGGGTGAGGGGGAGTCTCCGCAACTCGTCTGCCGCCGTCTGTGCGGAGCAAGCCCTTCACTCAACCCACTAAGAGCGGGCTTCGCTCGTCTCGGCCCCCCGCAAGAGCGGGGCGAGGGAGCAGTAGGCCGATCGCGATTCCAAAGGCTCGCGCCGCCGCTGCAAGGTGCGGCATGTTTCCGCACTGTAGCCATCTGTGACTTGAGTTCGCGCTGCCGCTTTGGCAAGTCAGTCCGGTCAACGCCCTCCCTGGTCCTGATCGGACATCTTCATTTTGACCCTTTCCTCTAACCTTCGCGGCAGCCTGTTCATGGCTGCGGCCATGGCCAGCTTCACGGTCAACGACACCATCACCAAGGCGGTGTCGGCGGAGCTCAACATCGGCGAGATCCTGCTGGTGCGCGGCCTGGTCGCGATGGTGCTGGTCGCGGCGCTCGCCTGGTATCGCGATGCGCTGCGTAGTTTCAGCGTGCTGCTGATCTGGCCGGTCGGGCTGCGCGTCCTTGGCGAGATCGGCGGCACGCTGACCTATCTCTCCGCGATCGCGCAGATCCCGCTCGCCAATGCGTCGGCGATCTTCCAGGCGCTGCCGCTGGTGATCACGCTCGGCGCGGCGCTGGTGTTCGGCGAGCCGGTCGGCTGGCGGCGATGGCTCGCGATCGCCGCCGGCTTCATCGGCGTCCTCGTCATCGTTCGGCCCGGTGCGGAAGGCTTTAGCCAGGCTGCGCTCTTGGCGCTGGCGTCGGTCGGCTTCTGCGCGGTGCGCGATCTCGCCACCCGCCGCATCCCGAAGGACTTGCCGACGGTGTTCATCACGCTGCTCACCACCGTGACCGTGACGACGCGGGTGCTGTCGTCCTTGTCCCGCTCGGCGGCTGGAAGGCGCCGTCCGGCAATGCGCTCGGCCTGCTCACCTTCGCCGCGGTGCTGATCCTGATCGGCTATCAATGCATCATCGTGTCGCTGCGCACCGGCGACATCTCGGCGGTGGCGCCGTTCCGCTACACCGCGTTGCCGTGGGCGATGCTGACGGGCTATCTCGCCTTCGGCCACAAGCCCGACGGTCCAATGCTCGCGGGTGCCGCGATCATCGTGGCCTCCGGCCTCTATGCCTTCTACCGCGAGCGCAAGCGCGACAAGCTCCGCCCCGCAGCGACCGGACCGGGCCTGCCGCCGGATGGGCTGTGAGGCATCCGTGATCCTACGCAATCATTTGCAAATCACTTCGCGCAATGTGCGATCAGCCGTGCGACGAATGCGCCGCACGCTTCGAGCTGCGACATCTCGACGAACTCATCCGGGGTATGCGCCTGAGCGATCGAGCCGGGGCCGACCACGACGGACGGCACGTCCGCCATGCTGACGAACAAGCTGGCTTCGGTGCCGAAGGCGACCTTGGCGTGGTCGTTGCGGCCGGCAAATTGCTTGGCGAGCGTGACGACGGCGGCGTCTGCCTGGGTGTCGAGTGCGGGGTAGTCGAGGATCTCCTCGAAGTCGATGCCGCATTCGGGGTGCCGCTTGCGCATGTCAGGCTCGATCTCGGCCTTCGCCCAGGCGATGATCGCGTCCGTCACCTCTCTCGACTCGGTGATGCCGATGCCGCGGCACTCGAATTCCACCACGCAACTGTCGGGCACGATATTCAGCGCGGCGCCGCCATGCACGATGCTGGTGAGCAGGGTCGAGTGCGGGACATCGTAGAGGCTGCCTTGTTCGGCATCCGCAGCCAGCAACGCGGCGCGGCGGCGGATCTCGGTGATGAGGTCGGCGGCATATTCGATGGCGTTGACGCCGTCGGGCGCGATCGAGGAGTGGCGGGCAAGCCCGCGGAACGTGGCGCGCACGCCGTGCTTGCCCTTGTGCCCGATGATCACCTGCATCTGGGTCGGCTCGCCGACGAAGCAGCCGAGCGGCTTGATCGGCTTGCGCGCGACCTCGCACAGCATCGGCCGCACGCCGACGCAACCGATCTCCTCGTCATAGGAGATCGCAAGATAGATCGGCGTCTTCAGATCGGCCGCGAGCATCTCGGGAACCATCGCGAGGCAGACGGCGACAAAGCCTTTCATGTCGGTGGTGCCGCGGCCGTACAGCCGGCCGTCGCGCTCGACGAGCTCGAACGGGTTGTGGCTCCAGTCCTGTCCCACAACCGGCACGACATCGGTATGCCCCGACAGCACCAGCCCGGCCTTGTCCTCGGGGCCGATCGTGACCCACAAAGAGGATTTCTGCCCGGTTTCATCGACGATGCGCTGCCCCGTGAGGCCAAGCGAGGTGAGGTAGCGCTCGATGTAGTCGATCAGGGGCAGATTGCTGCGGTCGCTGACGGTGTCGAACGCGACGAGGTCGGCCAAGAGCTTGCGGATACGGTCGGGACGTTGATTTTGCATTGCCTGTTCGTTTGCGAGGGGATTGTGCGAGGAACTGCGAGTGTGCGGGCGATCCTGCCAGCGAAGTATAACAGCTGGATAGCCTGCCGAGGCCAAGCAATATTCGGACCGTTGCCGGCGGTCATTGCAGGTCCAGGCGCGTAGGATGGGTAGAGCGAAGCGAAACCCATCAAATGTATCCGCGCGGTGAGATGGTGGGTTTCGTGGAGTTTGTCATCGGATCGCGCGCGTTGCGCGGACCTAGGTCGGAACGAAAGGCAGGACTCGGACGATTCATGTCGCGAGAATGCGAAACTGTTCCCCATTCTCGGCTGTCATCGCCCGGCTCGGACCGGGCGATTCAGTACGCCGCGCCCTCTCGGCTCAAGCACAGACGTCTCTGGAGTACCGGATCACCCGCATGCGTATGCGCAGGTGATGACACCGCGCATTTGTCATCATGAATCGGAGACCGTCCACTGCCGTCGTCCCGGCGGAGGCCGGGACCCATAACCACCAATGCTGCTTGTTGCGCGACGACGGAACGACGAGTCCCGCTCACAACCCCGGCTGCGGCGTATGGGTCCGGCCTTCGCCGGGACCGACGCTGGTGTATGCCGCGGCACCACGGACGATGGCTTGGAGACTGCCCTCGCTAGATCGGCTTGCCCGTATACGGCATCGATGCGGTGAGGCCGCCGTCGACCGGGATGGCCTGGCCGTTGACGTAGGACGCATCATCGCTCGCCAGGAACAATCCCATCGCGGCGAGCTCATGCGGTTGGCCGGCGCGCTTCAGCGGATTGAGCTGGCCGATCTTGTCCTGGGTGCCGCGCTCCTTGGCGCGATCGAACACCGGTTTGGTCATGCCGGTCTCGATCAGGCCCGGGCACACCGCATTGATGCGGACGCCGGTGCCGGAGAGCGAGTAGGCGGTGGTCTGCACCAGGCTGATGACGCCGGCCTTGCTCGCGCCGTAGGGATGTCCGCTGGCACCCGACTTCAGGCCCGCGACGGAAGCAGTGCAGACGATCGAGCCAAAGCCCTGCTTGGTCATGTGCGGGATCGAATGCTTGATCGCGAGGAACGGGCCGATCAGATTGACGCGCAGCACTTCCTGCCAATGCTCGACGGTCTGGTCGGCGAGCGGGACGAGACCGCCGCTGACACCGGCATTGGCCCAGATCGCATCGAGCTTGCCGTACTTCGAAACCGCCTTCTCGATGAAGGCCTTCACGTCGCTCTCCGAGCCGGCATCGGCGGTGACGGCCTCGACGGTGCCGCCGGCATCGCGCACCAGCTTGGCGGTCTCGTTCACGCCCTCGGTGCGATCGACCGCGATCAGCTTGGCGCCTTCCCTGGTGAACAGCAGCGAGGCGGCGCGGCCGATGCCGCTGCCAGCGCCGGTGATGATGACGGATTTGCCTTCGAGGCGGCCCATGAGTTTCTCCCTGTTCACGTGATTAGTTCGGGTGGTCCTTGGCGCGTCTGCCGCGCGACGGAATTCAAACAAAATTTCAAACGTCCGAAGCACTTGAGACGATGTGCGGCGTGACGTACAGCGAGACGGGACACTATTGAAGGGCTCATCCGATGTCCAATCCAGACAAGCCTGACGTGACGGTGACGCGGTGGTGGTGGGTTCGTCACGCACCGGTACGCAGCGATGGCGGCAACATCTACGGACAAGAGGATATCGACTGCGACACCGGCGATGTCGAGGTGTTCGAGGCGGTCGCCAAGATGCTGCCGCGCAACGCGGTCTGGTATTCGAGCAATTTGAAGCGCACGCACAAGACCGCGGACGCGATCTGGGCTGCCGGGTTTCCAAAGCCGGAAAGCATGACGCAGGAACGCGACTTCGCCGAGCAGCATCTCGGCCAATGGCAGGGTATGAACCGCGCCGCGTTTCTCGCCAGTCGTCCGCCGGGTACGGCCTGGTTCGCCGA
Source organism: Bradyrhizobium sp. BRP56 (assembly GCF_020194035.1). Lineage (NCBI taxonomy): Bacteria > Pseudomonadati > Pseudomonadota > Alphaproteobacteria > Hyphomicrobiales > Nitrobacteraceae > Bradyrhizobium > Bradyrhizobium sp. BRP56. Next base: position 83,879 of record NZ_JADYVV010000012.1, on the reverse strand, counting down.
CGTCAACGAGCCCGCGCCCGGCGGCGAGAGCTACATGGATCTCTACACCCGCGTCTGCCGCACCATTGTGCGGATCACCGCCGCGGAAGCGGGCAGGAATATCATCGCCGTCGGCCATGGCGGCGTCATCAAGGCTGCGGTCGGGTTGGCGCTCGGCGGCCAGCCGGACAGGGGGCTGTCGTTCGATATCGACAATGTCTCGGTGACGCGGCTTGATCACATCGCGAGCGCCGGCCTGTCGACCTGGCGCTTGCCGATGGTGAACCAGCAGCCGTGGATTGCCGATCCGCGCCACGCCGCGATGCATCAGCCGTCCGGGCCTGAAGTCAGGCCGGCGAGCAAGCTTGCGTGATCGTCATTCCGGGATGGTCCGAAGGACCAGACCGCAGATGCGCAATTGCGCATCGGGGAATCTCGAGATTCCGGGTTCGACGCTGGTGCGTCGCCCCGGAATGACGCTAAGACGAACACTTAACATCAGGGAGAGAAACATGACCTTGTTCGACATGAAGGGAAAAGTCGCCGTCATCACCGGCTCGACGCGCGGCATCGGACGCGCGATCGCCGAGCGCATGGCCGAGCACGGCGCCAAGGTCGTGATCTCCTCGCGCAAGGCTGACGTCTGCGAGCAGGTGGCGAAGGAGATCAACGACAGCTACGGCAAGGGCACCGCGGTTGCGATCGCGGCCAACATCTCGTCGAAGGAAAACCTGCAGAACCTGGTCGACGAGAGCAACCGCGCCTTCGGCAAGATCGACGTGCTGGTCTGCAACGCGGCGTCCAATCCTTACTACGGTCCGCTCGCCGGCATCTCCGACGATCAGTTCCGCAAGATCCTCGACAACAACATCGTCGCCAACAACTGGCTGATCTCGATGGTGGTGCCGCAGATGATCGAGCGCAAGGACGGCTCGATCATCATCGTGTCATCGATCGGCGGCCTGAAGGGCTCGACCATCCTCGGCGCCTACGCGATCTCGAAGGCCGCCGACATGCAGCTCGCGCGCAACCTCGCCTGCGAATACGGCAAGCACAATATCCGCGTGAACTGCATCGCGCCGGGCCTGATCAAGACCGACTTCGCCAAGGCGCTGTGGGACAACCCGGACAATCTGAAGGCCTCGACCGCGCGCTCGCCGCTGCTGCGGATCGGCGTGCCGGACGAGATTGCGGGCGCCGCCGTGATGATGGGCTCGCGCGCCGGCGACTTCATGACCGGCCAGACCATCGTGATCGACGGCGGCGCGACGATCAGCTGAGCATCACTCGTCATTCCGGGGCAGCCCGCAGGGCTGAACCCGGAATCTCGATGTTGTTGCGCGAGATTCCCCGATGCGCGATTGCGCATCTTAGGTTCGCGCCCCGGAATGACGGACTACTCCACCGCCGCGTACACCCCGTTGCGTACCAGCGAGCGGGTATATTCGCGCTGGCCCGGGCCCTGCATCATGAAGACCGCGATCAGGTCTTCGCTCGGATCGATCCAGAAGAACGTGCCGGCCATGCCGCTCCAGAAATACTGCCCGACCGAGCCGGAGAACGGCGCGATGCCGTGCTGCATGCGCACCGCGAAGCCGAGGCCGAAGCTGTGGCCGGGCGACACCAGCGTGCCCTGGATCTTCACGCCGGCGCCGAGGTGATCGGAGGCCATGAATTCGAGCGTCTTGCGGCCGATGATCCTGGTGCCGTCGAGCGATCCGCCGTTCAGCAGCATCTGCGCGAAGCGGGCATAGTCCATGGTGGTCGAAACCAGCCCGCCGCCGCCGGATTCCATCGCCGGCTTCTCCAGCATGTTGAACAGCTGCACCTTGACGTTGGTCCAGGGATCATTGGCAAACGCCTCGGCGAGGCGGCCGGCATTGGCTTCCCCGGTGTGGAAGGCGGTCTCGGTCATCTGCAGCGGCGCGAGGATGTGCTCAGTGAGGTACGCGCCGAGCGTCTTGCCGCTGACGACCTCGATGATGCGGCCGAGGATGTCGGTGGAGCGGCTGTAGTTCCACTCGGCGCCGGGCTGGCAGACCAGCGGCATGCCGGCGAGCATGGTGGCGTGCTCGGCATTGGTGATCTTGCGGCTGCGCAGCCGCGACTGCTGGTAGAGCTGCTGCACCGGGCCGTTGCCGGTGTGGTCATAAGTAAGCCCAGACGTGTGGCGAAGCAGGTCGTGGATCGTCATCGGCCGCTGCGCGGGTACCAGCTCGAGCTTGCCGTTGTGCTCGACGCCGACCTTGGTCTCGGCGAATTCGGGGATGAATTTCGCCACCGGGTCGTTGAGCAGGAAGTGGCCGTCCTCCAGCAGCTGCATGATGCCGATCGAGACGATCGGCTTGGTCATCGAGAAGATGCGGAAGATCGTGTCATGGGCCATTGGCGCCGAGGCGGTCGGGCTTTGCCGGCCGATCGCGTCGAACCAGCCGATCTGGCCGCGCCGCGCCACCAGCACCGTCACGCCGGGCACGGTTCCCTTGTCGACCTCGCGGCGGAAGGTGTCGGACATCGCCTGCAGCCGCACGTTCGACAATCCGATCGATTCGGGCTTGGCGAGGGGAAGGGACGGGGTGGTCGGGCTGGCGGCGTGCTTGGTGGCGGTTTGGGCGTTCATGGTCTCTCCCTGGTTCTTGATTCTTGCGGCGAGGTGCCGACACGGGGTGATCGCCGAAGTCTGGCGCAGAAGTTTTGCAATGAACAGAAGCTTCACCGCTTCGCCCTTGCAAACCGGCCATGCCCTGTGCTTGAAACGGCGCGAACCGGCGGCGACGCGGGTTCCCTGCAGGAGTGTAGCTCAATTGGTAGAGCACCGGTCTCCAAAACCGGGGGTCGCAGGTTCGAGCCCTGCCACTCCTGCCAGCTTTTACCCAATCATTTGAAGGTGTTGGCCGAGGTCCCGGACCCCGGCCATGATCATGTTTGCCTACTTGATGAGCGGGCAGCCGCCGTCCTTCAGCGGCCGGAACGCCTGGTCGCCGGGCACTTCGGCGAGCACCTTGTAGTAATCCCACGGCGCCTTCGATTCCTCGGGCTTCTTGACCTCGAACAGGAACATCGAGTGCACCATGCGGCCGTCCTCGCGCACCACGCCGTTGTCGGTGAAGGCGTCGCGGACCGGGGTCGCGCGCATCTTGGCCAGCACCGGCTTGGTCTCCTTGGTGCCGGCGGCCTTCACCGCGTTGAGGTAGTGCAGGGTGGCGCTGTAGGTCGCGGCCTGGTTCATCGTCGGCATCCGCTTCATGCGCTCGAAGAAGCGCTTGCCGAAGGCGCGGGTGCGGTCGTTGAGATCCCAGTAGTAGGCCTCGGTGATGATCAGGCCCTGCGCGAGCTTCAGCCCGAGGCTGTGGATGTCCGAGATGAACATCACGATGCCGGCGAGGTTCTGCCCGCCAGCGACGATGCCGAATTCGGAAGCCTGCTTGATGGTATTGATGGTGTCGGCGCCGCCATTGGCCATGCCGATGATCTTGGCCTTCGAGGCCTGCGCCTGCAGCAGGAAGGACGAGAAGTCCGGCGTGTTGAGCGGATGCCGCGCGCTGCCGAGCACCTTGCCGCCGGCGGCGCGGACCACGTCGCCGGTGTCGCGCTCGATCGAATGGCCGAACAGATAGTCGGCGGTGATGAAGAACCAGGTATCGCCGCCGTTCTTCACGATCGCGCTGCCGACGGTGTGGGCGTTGGCGTAGGTGTCGTAAGTCCAGTGCAGCGTGTAGGGCGAGCAGGACTTGCCTGTGATGTCGGAGCTCGCCGCATCCGTCACGATCATGATCTTCTCGAACTGCTTCGACATCTCCATGCCGGCGAGCGCGGTCGCCGAGGTCGGCATGTCGATGATCATGTCGACATTCTCGGCCTCGTACCATTTGCGGGTGATGGTGGCGGCGACGTCGGCCTTGTTGAGGGCGTCGGCGGTGACGAGCTCGATCGGCTTGCCGAACATCGACCCGCCGAACTCCTCGATCGCCATCCTGGTGGCCTCGACATTGCCGGCGCCGCCGATGTCCGAATAGACCGACTGGAAATCCGTGAGCACGCCGATCTTGAGCGGCGCCTGCTGCGCGAGCGCCGGCCCTGCCAGCACAGCCGCGATCAGGCCGGCGGCGGACAGACTCGTGACGATGGATTTCATGATGGTGTGCCTCCCCGAGGTGTTCTTATCAGTTTGTCCGACAAAGTTAGATTTGCCCGGTTCCGGTGTCAATTTCGACCGCCCGGGTGCGACAATCAGGCCGAATATTGCCCGTTTGACGCCCCAAGGGCCTTCGCCTATCTTTTGTCCGACAAACGACAATCGGGGTCCGGGGGGAGCTGAAGATGCCCACCACGCCGCTGTTCCGGCGTATCGATGTCGCGCCGGCCTATCAGAAGGTCGCCGACGCGATCGAACGCGAGATCATCAACGGCCGGATCAAGCCGGGCGAGCCGATCGGCACCGAGCAGCAGCTGGTTGCGCAGTTCGGCGTCAACCGCTCGACGGTGCGCGAGGGCATTCGCGTGCTCGAGGAGGGCGGGCTGATCCGCCGCGATTCCAGCCGCCGGCTGCAGGCCTGCCTGCCGCGCTACAACAAGCTCGCGACGCGACTGTCCCGCGCGCTGATCCTGCACGAGGTGACGTTCCGCGAATTGTTCGAGACCTCGATGACGCTGGAGGTCGCGAGCGTCGAGGGCGCGGTGGAGCGCGCGACCGAGGAGAACATCGCCGAACTCGCCGGCAATCTCGAGCGCAGCGCAGCTGTCGTCGGCAACCCCGCTGCGCTGGCCGAGCTCGATGCGGAATTCCATGTGCTGATGGCCAAGGCCTCGCAGAACCGCGTGCTGCAGCTGGCGCGCGAGCCCGCCGCGCAACTGTTCTTTCCGACCACCGAGATGATCGTGGGCGGCGTGCCCGAGGGCGGCGCGCGGCTGGTCGAGGCGCATCATCATCTGCTCGACGCGATCAAGCGGCGCGACAAGGAGGCCGGCGTGCTGTGGACGCGGCGGCACCTGCAGGACTGGCGGCGCGGCTTCGAGAAGATCGCCTCGCTCGATCGCTCGGTCGAGCACACCTACATGGAACACGCTTACGCCGCCCGGCAATAGCGACGGCGCGGCCAAGACGAGACGAAAACAACGACAACAAGCACATTCGGGAGGGACAAATGAGCGGAGACATCGCAGCAACCATCCAGCGCGCCCGCGAGCACAGCATCGGCGATCTGCTGCGCCGGTCGGCGAAGCGCTACCCCGGCAAGACCGCGCTGATCTGCGGCGAAGTGAGCTGGAGCTTTGCGGAAATGGACGCGATCTGCAATCGGCTCGGCCGCGGCTTGCTCGCGCTCGGCGTTGCGAAGGGCGATCGCGTCGCGGTGCTGTCGCGCAACTCGCACGGCTTCGCCGCGCTACGCTTTGCGGTGGCCCGGATCGGCGCCATCCTGGTGCCGATCAACTTCATGCTCAATCCGGACGAGATCAATTTCATCCTCGCCAATTCCGGCGCCAAGCTGCTCGCGGTCGGCCCCGATTTCGTGGAAACGGCGCACGCTGCGGCCGCCAAGGGCTCGGCGGTCGAGACCTTGGTCTGGCTGCCCGGCGAGGATCCGGCCACCGCGCCCAACGGCATCACGACGTTCGACAGCCTGTTGCACAGCGACGCGTCGGCGCCGGAGGCGTCGGTGGACAGCCGCGATCCCGCGCAGATCATCTACACCAGCGGCACCGAGTCGCTGCCGAAGGGCGCGATCCTCACCCACGAAGCCGTCATGTGGCAGTATGTCAGCTGCATCATCGACGGCGGCATGGCGACGGACGATACGGTTCTGCACGCGCTGCCGCTCTATCACTGCGCGCAGCTCGACGTTTTCCTGGGGCCCGCGATCTATCTCGGCGCCACCAGTCTCATTACCGGCAAGCCGGTGCCCGACAATGTCCTGGCGCTGATCGCGGCCCACAAGATCAATTCGTTCTTCGCGCCGCCGACGATCTGGATCGCGATGCTGCGCTCGGGCGCTTTCGACCGCACCGACCTGTCGACCCTGCGCAAGGGCTACTACGGCGCCTCGATCATGCCGGTCGAGGTGCTGCTCGAGTTGCAGCGCCGGCTGCCCGAGGTGAAGTTCTGGAATTTCTACGGCCAGACCGAGATCGCGCCGCTCGCGACCGTGCTGACGCCGGAGGACCAGCTGCCGAAGGCAGGTTCAGCCGGCAAGCCGGCGATCAATGTCGAGACGCGGGTGGTCAGGCCTGATATGACCGACGTCGGGGTCGGGGAGGTCGGCGAGATCGTGCATCGCTCGCCGCATCTTCTATCCGGCTATTACAACGATCCGGTCAAGACCGCGGCCGCGTTCGCCGGCGGCTGGTTTCATTCCGGCGATCTCGCGACCGTCGATGCCGACGGCTACATCACCGTGGTCGATCGCGTAAAGGACATGATCAAGAGCGGCGGCGAGAATGTCGCGAGCCGCGAGGTCGAGGAGATGATCTATCGCCTGCCTTCGGTGTCGGAGGTCGCGGTGGTCGGGCTGCCTGATCCGCGCTGGATCGAGGCGGTGACCGCGATCGTCGTGGTCAAGGCCGGCCAGAGCCTCGATGCCGACGCCGTCATCAAGCATTGCGCGGCGTCGATGGCCCATTTCAAGGTGCCGAAGCAGGTCATCTTCGTGGATGCCTTGCCGAAGAATCCGAGCGGCAAGCTGCTCAAGCGCGAGCTGCGCCAGCGCTATCTCGGCGGCGCCACGCTCGACCAGGCGGTGCAGAAGAGCTTCGCCGGCTAGGCTGTCTATTGGCCAGCTGTCGCGGGCGCCTTGTCCGACCATTCCGGCGGCAAGCCAAGCTTGCCGGCGGCCATTCCGACCAGGCCGGGACTGCGGCCGAACGCCTCGCAGGCCGCGTATTTCGGCTTGCCGCCGAGCGTTGCGCCAATCTTGTCGAACGATGGCAGCTCCGGCGCCTTGCCGAATGGCGTCGCGCCGGTGACGACGAGCTTGCTGAAATCGTCGCTGAAGGAAGGGGCGAGATCGTAGGCGTCACCGGCGCTCGAGACCATCGGCGAGTTGGTGAACGAATTCGCCCCGCGGGCCCAGATCATCGCCGCCTGCTGGCGGCTGGCCTGATCCCGCACCTCGGCTTCGACGGTCAGGCTGCCAAGCCCGACCGGCAACCGCGGCACCGGCACCGGCACGCCCGCGCCGAGCGCGCTCGGCAGGAAGCTGACCACCTTGGAAGTGCCCGCCGCGACCTCGTCGGTGGGCGCCGCCTGGGTGACAAGCGCGTGCACGGACAGATCCGCAGGCTGATCGGCACCAACGACCTGAAGCCGCTCGCTCAGGCCGACGCACAGCGAACGATCGATCGCGTTGGCCACCAGGTGCCGCTGCTCCTGGGACAGCGTCGGCGACGCTGTCTGCGAGAAGGTCGTCGGGACGATCCGCACGGTCTTCGCGGCGAGGACCTCGTCCTTGTTGACGCGAACCAGCGATTTCGCCAGCACTCCGTCGGACGGCGTGAGATTGTCGTAGGATGCCAATGACCCGCCCCGCGTCATCGGTGCGCTGGCACAGCCCGACAACAACGCCACCACAACCGCAGCGCGCGGCAGAAATTCGATTCTCATGTACCCCTCGAACGACCGCTCACCCCACGAACGATCGCACGTCACGATAGGGCAGGGCCGCCGGGGTCGGGATTAAGAGATATTAAGTCAGATGTAGCTCGCGAAACCGCGCGACCTATTTGAGCCACATTTGGCCGTGCAGGCTTAACAAAACGCTATATTTGCGCACTGCGCATCCGGGGCCGAGGCCTCTAAAATGCCGTGATGCAAATCCTGGAATACGACCTCGTGGCTTTCCCCGTCACCAACGCACGCATCCTCTGCGTCGAGGACGATGCCGATATCGCGCGCATGCTGGCCGAGGTGCTTGAGGACAACGGCTTCAGGCCGGTGCTGGTCGGCTCGGCCGTGGAGATGGATGCGCTGCTCAAGCGCGAGAGCTTTGATCTCGTCGTACTCGACGTGATGCTGCCGGGCGAGGATGGGCTGAGCATCTGCCGGCGCCTGCGCATGTCGTCTTCGATTCCGATCATCATGGTCACCGCGCGCGGCGAGGACATCGACCGCATCCTCGGCCTCGAGCTCGGTGCCGATGACTACGTCACCAAGCCGTTCAATTCGCGCGAACTGGTCGCCCGCATCCGGGCGCTGCTGCGCCGCGTCGAGAGCGGCGCCTCGTCGCGGTCACGGCCGCGTCCGCTGACCTTTGCCGGATGGCGCATCAACCCCACTACCCGTGAGCTGCATGACCCCGCGGGCGTCCGGATCACGCTGACTGGGGCCGAGTTCGATCTGCTGCTGGCGTTCTGCCGCAACCCGGGACAGGTGCTGTCACGCGAGCAGCTGATCGAGCAGGCCTTCGGCGGCCTGATCGCCTCAGTCGAGCGCAGCGTCGACGTCCATATCAGCCGCATCAGGCAGAAGATCGAACCGGATCCGAAGGACCGCTCGATGATCAAGACGGTGCGGCTCGGCGGCTACCTCTTCACGCCTGCGGTCGAGCAGATATGATGGGATGGGCGCAGCGGCTGATGCCGCGCAGCGTCGCTGCGCAACTCATGAGCCTCGTCGCGCTCTCGGAACTGATCGGCATCACGCTCGCGGCGGTGACCATCATTTTTCTGTTCGATTCTCCCTCGATCACCGACACGCAGAAGTTTCTGGCCGGGCGGGTCGCGGAGCTCACGCAGCTTGTGCGTTCCACGAAGACGCTGGCAGACGCGGATGAACTGCTGGCCGCAGCCAGGCGCGGCGGTCTCGACGTCAGGCGCGTCGCCTTGGGCGAACTGGTGCCTCGAACAGCCGCAGAGACGCGGTCGTTTTCCATGCGAGCGTTCCGGCAACTGGCTGCCGAGCCCGGAATTGAATTGATGGAGGATCTGCGCCATCCCGCAGGCTCGTCGTCACAGGTGATCGTGAGACTCGACGATGGCCACGCGCTGATGGCCGACGTTGCGGTCAAAGGCGGCCTTTGGTCCACTTTGCTCCGCCCGCTGGCCGGGGGGACGATCATCGTGCTGATCTCGATGCTGTTGCTGTCGGTCTACGCGGTGCGTTGGGTGATCGCGCCGCTGGCCGACGTCGCGCGTGCCGCGACCTCGTTCGGCCGCTCGCCGCGGGCTCCCGAGGTGCTGCGCCGGCGCGGTCCGCTCGAAATCGCCCAGGTCGCCGACGCGCTGAACGACATGCGCACGCGTATCGCAGCGCTGCTCGACGACCGCACCCGCATGCTCGCCGCCATCAGTCATGACCTGCGGACGCCGCTGACCCGGCTCAGGCTGCGCACCGAGCGCGTCGGCGACGACGCCCTGCGCCCGGCGATGCTGGGCGATATCGCCAAGATGACGCGCATGATCAACGAGACCCTGGAGTATCTGCGCGAGGATGCCCGCTCGGAGGCGGCGTCGTTCATCGACCTGCCGAGCTTCCTGCAGACCATCTGTTCGGACTTCGCCGACATGGGCCACGCGGTATCCTATGCCGGGCCGGCGCGTCTGCCTTATGCCTGCCGGCCCCGCGCGCTGTCGCGCGCCGTCACCAATATCGTGGAGAATGCGGTCAAGCACGGCAGCAAGGTCGCGGTGACGCTTCGCCCCATGGAGGCCGGCCACATCGAGATCGAGGTGGCCGACGACGGTCCGGGCATTCCGCCGGCGCTGCACGACAAGGTATTCGAGCCCTTCTTCAAGGCCGACAGCGCCCGGCAGGAGGGGGGCTTCGGGCTGGGGCTATCGATCGCGCAGGATATCGCCAAGCGCCATGGCGGCAGCATCGCGTTGAGGCTGCGGGAGCCGAGCGGACTGCTCGTATCGATGCTGCTGCCGCCAAAACCCGGCCTGGCCTAGAGGAGGCGAGACGAACGACGCTGATCGCGCCAGGAAGCCAGGGATCGCAGGGCGCTGGCTAAGCCCTTGATTTGGAGAGACCAATGCCCGATCTGCCCGAACCGGGCGGGCGCCGGACCCGACCCCGCCGATCTTGACGTTTGGCCGGTCTCGCAGTAGATACCCGGCACTCGCAGCCGGCCCGCTTTGATGGCGGATATCCGGCGCGGCCTTATTCCCCGAACATTCGAGCTCGTTTATCGGCTCAACCTTCCAAACGAGGGCTGGGTCCGCAAGGTCGGCTGTTCGGATTCCTTGAAACGTTGCAATCGTCCGGTAACGGACGCGGATCTCACGATGGCTTTCAGCCCGTTCAAATTCCTGCAGGAAGTGCGCTCGGAGACCGCCAAGGTCACCTGGCCGACGCGCCGCGAGACGACCATCACCACCATCATGGTGTTCGTGATGGTGGCGCTGGCCTCGGTCTTCTTCTTCGCCGCAGATCAGATCATCCGCTATCTGATTACCCTGATACTGGGCATCCACTGATGAGCATGGGAACTCAATTGATGGACAAGCGCTGGTACATCGTCCACGCCTATTCGAACTTCGAGAAGAAGGTTCAGGAATCGATCCGCGAGCAGGCCAAGCAGCGTGGGCTGGAAGAACTGTTCGAGCAGATTCTAGTGCCGACCGAGAAGGTCACAGAGGTGCGCCGCGGCCGCAAGATCGACGCCGAGCGCAAGTTCTTCCCGGGCTATGTGCTGGTGAAGATGAAGCTGACCGACGAGGCGTTCCATCTGATCAAGAACACCCCGAAGGTGACCGGCTTCCTCGGCGCGGAAAACAAGCCGATGCCGATCTCGGAAGCGGAGGCGATGCGGATCCTGCACCAGGTGCAGGAGGGCGTGGAGCGTCCGAAGGCGTCGGTGTCGTTCGAGATCGGGGAGAACGTACGCGTGGCCGACGGCCCGTTCGCTTCGTTCTCCGGCGTGGTGGAAGAAATCGACGAGGCGCGCTCGCGCGTCAAGGTCGCGGTGTCGATCTTCGGCCGCGCGACGCCTGTGGAACTGGAATTCGGTCAGGTCGAAAAGGTGGTCTGACCGGACGGCGCGGGGTATATGCCTCGCGTCAAGTCGAGAGGCCGTGGGAGGGAGGAGGCGGTCGCCAGCCCCTTCAACCGAACCACGGAACCTGAAAACGCCGGCCCGTCCGGCACAACAGGAGTGATAAATGGCAAAGAAAGTGACCGGATACCTGAAGCTTCAGGTCCCGGCCGGTGCGGCGAATCCTTCGCCCCCGATCGGCCCCGCGCTTGGTCAGCGCGGCCTCAACATCATGGAGTTCTGCAAGGCGTTCAACGCGCAGACCCAGAAGGAAGAGAAGAACACCCCGATCCCGGTGATCATCACGATCTATGCGGACCGGTCCTTCACCTTCGAGATGAAGACCCCTCCGATGTCCTACTTCCTCAAGCAGGCCGCCAAGATCCAGTCCGGATCGAAGGCGCCGGGCCGTGACAAGGCCGGTCAGGTGACCAAGGCGCAGGTGCGCGAGATCGCCGAGAAGAAGATGAAGGACTTGAATTGCGACACCATCGAATCGGCCATGAAGATGGTCGAGGGCTCTGCCCGTTCGATGGGTCTGGAAGTTGCGGGGTAACGGGCCATGTCAATCGGAAAGCGTTTGAAGAAGGCCCGCGAGGGCGTCGATCGCGAGAAGCTCTATCCGCTCGCGGATGCCATCAAGATGGTCAAGGAGCGCGCCAAGTCGAAGTTCGACGAGACGATCGAGATCGCGATCAATCTCGGCGTCGACCCGCGCCACGCCGACCAGATGGTCCGCGGCGTCGTCAACCTGCCGAACGGAACCGGCCGTACGCTGCGCGTCGGCGTGTTCGCGCGCGGCGCCAAGGCTGAGGAAGCCAAGGCCGCCGGTGCCGACGTCGTCGGTGCCGAAGACCTGGTCGAGAAGGTGCAGGGCGGCGCGATCGATTTCGATCGTTGTATCGCCACGCCCGACATGATGCCGCTGGTCGGCCGCCTCGGTAAGGTGCTCGGTCCGCGCGGCATGATGCCGAACCCGAAGATCGGCACCGTGACCATGGACGTCACCAACGCCGTGAAGGGTGCCAAGGGCGGCTCGGTCGAGTTCCGCGTCGAGAAGGCCGGCATCGTGCAGGCCGGCATCGGCAAGGCCTCGTTCTCCGAGGACAAGCTGGTCGAGAACGTCAAGGCGCTCGCGGATGCGGTCTCCAAGGCGAAGCCGGCGGGCTCCAAGGGCACCTACATCCAGCGCGTGGCGGTTTCCTCCACCATGGGCCCGGGCGTGAAGGTCGAGCCGGGCACGATCCTCGGCTGAGATCCTTGGCCGTGACGAGATAAGAGGGGCGGGACCGGGCAACCGGTTCCGCCCTTTGTTTTTGCCAAGGCGTTTTCAAGCGAAGTGGCTACCGGTTCGCGTGAAGAAAGCGCGCCAAGACAAAGATCTGAAGCCTCTCGCAGGAAAGAAGAACAATGCCCGATAAGGTCCTGGTCTATTCACGCTTTCCCAAGGCCCAGCTGATCCGCTTCGGCGAGCGCTATGAGCTGTTGAACGCGGCGGGCAAACGATTGGACGAAGCGTTCCCGGCGGCCGAGCTCGCCGATATCAGCGCCATGATCACCGCGGGCGGCACGGCGCTCGGCACGGAGGCCATGGACATGCTGCCGAAGCTCGGCGCGATCGTCTGCTACGGCACCGGCTATGACGGCGTCGATCTCGCCGCGGCCGCCAGGCGCGGCATCGCGGTCGGCCACAGCCCGGGGGCCAATGCGGCCTCCGTTGCCGACACGGCGGTGACCTTGATGCTGGCGTCGGTGCGGCGGCTGCTGGTGGCTGACAATTACGTCCGGAGCGGCGACTGGGCCGGTGCAAAGCCGTCGCCGATGATGCGGCCGCAGGCCGGCATGCGCGGCCGCAAGGTCGGCGTCTACGGCATGGGCGAGATCGGCCGCAAGATCGCCGCCCGCGTCGCGGCCTTCGAGACCGCGGTCGGCTATTTCAGCCGCTCGAAGCACGACGTGCCCTATCAATACTTTCCGACGCTAGAGGCGCTCGCCGATTGGTGCAGCGTGCTGCTGGTCGCCGTCCGCGCCGGCGCCGAGACCGAGCATGCGGTCAATTCCGACATCCTGCGCCGGCTCGGCAGCGACGGGTTCGTCGTCAACATCGCTCGCGGCTCGGTCATCGACGAGAAGGCGCTGGTCGCAGCGTTGACCGACGGCGTGATCGCCGGTGCCGGCCTCGACGTGTTCGCAAGGGAGCCGCATGCGCCCGATGCGCTGACGGCGTTGCCGAACGTGGTGCTGTCGCCGCATCTCGGCGGCCACACGCTGGAATCGCACGTCGCCATGCAGGATTGCGTGCTGGCCAATCTCGACGCGTTCTTTGCCGGCAAACCGCTCGCCTATCCGGTGGCGACGGCGGCCTGACCGGAGCTTCAGCTCCGGCGCGGCGCGTGGCGCAGCTTGTCCGGGTTGCGGACGATGTAGATCGCCGCGATCCGGCCGGTCTCGCCGTCGATCGCCATGCTCAGTGTGTGGTCGACTTCGCCATCGAGGAAGATCAGCGCGCCCGCGCTACCATTGACCATCATCGGTTCGACGCGAACCTCGCTGCCGGCGTTCTTGCCGGCGATACCGATGATGAAGCGGACGATCTTCTCTGCCCCCTTGATCGGCTTCAGCGCCGCCAGCTTGCGGCCGCCGCCGTCGGTGATCGCGATGGCATCCTCGCGCAGCAGGTTGGCGAGGGCGGAGACGTCGCCGCTGGCCGCGGCCTTGCAGAATGCCGTCAGCAGCCGTGCGTGGCCTTCGGGCGGCTCGGCGGGAACAGGGCGGTTGTCGCGGACCGATCGGCGGGCGCGCGCGGCGAGCTGCCGGCAGGCCGCCTCGCTGCGCTCGAGGGTGCGGGCGACTTCCGCGAACGGCCGGTCGAACACGTCGTGCAGCAGGAACGCGGCGCGCTCGAGCGGCGTCAGGGCGTCGAGCGCCAGCATCAGCGCGAAGGAGAGATCGTCGGCGAGTTCGGTCGCCGCCTCGGCCGACAGCGCCTCGTCGAACACCGGCTCGGGCAACCAGGCACCGACATAGACCTCGCGCTGGGCGCGGGCGCTCTTCAGCCGGTCAAGACAAAGCCGGGTCACCACCGTGACGAGGAACGCCTCGGGATTGCGAACGTCGTCGACCGCGGCGAACCGCAGCCAGGCGTCCTGGACCACATCGTCGGCATCGCCGCGGCTACCGAGCATGCGATAGGCAAGCCCGGTCAGCCGCGCCCGATACGGCGCCAGCGGGTCGCGCTCAGGCAGCCTGCTTGATGACATCGATCTGATGGCCGGCCACGGTCACGCGGCGACACTCCCTGGCATATCCCAGCGCCAGCTTCATCATGGGGAATATCCGGCCGATTTGTAGGGCCATGGCGAGGTCGATCACGCCTTTTTCGCCCCAGCGCGCGCGAACGGCGTCGCGGCAGGCGTCATCGTCGGTCGAGCGCTGCACGATGGCGTCGGCGAAGTGGAAGCCGAGCGCGGTGTCCGCGGTCATGGCCGCAACGTCACGACGGAGCACGGCGGTGACCTGCTGTTCCGCCATTCCGGCTCCGATCGCCATGTCGACGACCAGTTGCGCACAGGGGCCGCAATCTTCTGCCAGGGCGCCGGTCAGCTTGGCGGCATAGAAGGCCTCAACCGGCGCGACCGCGCGGTAGGCGGCGGCCTTCATCGCGCCGGCGAATTTGAAGAACGCGGCGGGCGATTCCTTCAGCATGATCTCGAGATAGGTGGTGTCGTAGCCGTAGCGCCTGGAATAGGCGCGCAGCATGCGGCGCGCGATGAAGCTACGCATGTCGTTCTCCTTGATTTGGCAGGGCGGAATAGAGGGCGAGCGCCGCGGGCAGGACGACCGCCACCAGATCGGATGCGGCATGGCGGTCGTGGCCGCCGGCGATCATCACGAGATGCAGCAGGCCGTGGCCGGCCAGGAACGCGGCGCCCGCGACTGCTGCCGGCCACCAGGCCGGCCACAAGGCTCGCGCCGCCAGGCCGAGCCCGGCCGCGATGAAGGCAATGCCGACGTCCTGGACCAAATGAGGGTTGAACGGACCGGTATCGGCGGCGCCGGGCACCAGCGACCACCAGAGGGAACCGGCCGACAGCATCACCAGCCCATTGGCGAGGTTGAAGAGGGCGAGAATTCCTGCAATCCATCGTTTCATGCGAGCCTCCAGCGCCCAGACGAGCGACGGCATTGGAGCGTGACGCCTCGGGGAAGAAATTTTTCGCTGGGCCGGGCCGGTCGCCGAACTGGTCTGAAATTTGCTCTTGGCAAGCAGGGCAGGACCGGCTACATAGCGCCTTCCGGGCGTGCTGGCACTTGCTGGCATGTCCGTGCTCGCAATCCGAAAACCTGAGATGATAGGAGATCATTCCTTTCCGCATGCCCGCAAGGATGCTCGAAAGGAAGGAGACCCATCGCCTTCAGAGGAATGAGAGCAGGGGCCTTCAGCGCGCTGAAGTGCCTCGATCCTGTCCAAGACTGCAGGCGCCCGCGAGAACTTCGTGTTTTCAACGGCTTAATCGCATGGCCTGCATAGACGGGTGAAGACCGGATTTTGCCCTCCACGTCGCGATCAGTTCGCGGCCGGGAGGCTGGTTTGGTTCGAACCTCGACAGCCCATGGCCGCAAGGCTTTGGGAGGGCAGGCTTCTAGATGTCGTCTTGCCCGGCATGTCCGAAGGGGCTTGCGCCCCAAGGATCAGGTTTAGGGCGGGACGATGGGTGCAACCCGGCGGTCCTGCCTTCGCGGAAAGGCCGCCAACCGGAAAGAGCTTGCTGTGGAACGAGCGGCAAAAAAAGAGTCGGTCGAACAACTTAACGAGGTCTTCAAGACCACGTCGGTTGCGATCGTTGCTCACTATTCCGGCCTCACCGTGGCCCAGATGCAGAAGCTGCGCATGCAGATGAAGCAGGCGGGCGCGTCGGTGAAGGTCTCGAAGAACCGTCTCGCCAAAATTGCTCTTGAAGGCACTGACGTCGCTGCCATCGGCTCCCTGCTGAAGGGACCGACCGTGATCGCTACTTCGAACGATCCGGTTGCGGCGCCAAAGGTTGCCATCGAATTCGCCAAGGCGAACGAGAAGTTCGTCATCCTCGGCGGCTCGATGGGTAAAACCGTCCTGAATGTCGACAGCGTGAAGGCGCTTGCCTCACTGCCGTCGCTCGACGAACTGCGCGGCAAGATCGTTGGCCTCCTCGTGGCGCCGGCGACCAAGCTTGCTCAGCTCTCCAACGCGCCCGCGGCCAAGCTCGCACGCGTCATTCAGGCTCATGCCTCAAAGGGCGAAGCGGCCTGACCCTTCGCTAATCTCAAACCTGGTTCGAACCAAACGTTTAAGGAACTGAACAATGGCTGACTTGCAGAAAATCGTCGACGACCTCTCGAGCCTCACCGTGCTCGAAGCGGCCGAACTCGCCAAGCTCCTCGAAGAAAAGTGGGGCGTGTCCGCCGCTGCCGCCGTTGCGGTTGCCGGCCCGGCTGCTGGTGGTGGCGGTGCCGCTGCTCCGGCTGAAGAGAAGACCGACTTCACCGTCGTGCTGGCTGGGGCCGGCGACAAGAAGATCGAAGTCATCAAGGAAGTCCGCGCCATCACCGGCCTGGGCCTGAAGGAAGCCAAGGACCTCGTCGAAGGCGCTCCGAAGCCCGTCAAGGAAGGCGTCAACAAGGAAGAAGCCGACAAGATCAAGGCCCAGCTCGAGAAGGCTGGCGCCAAGGTCGAGCTCAAGTAATGCGCGATCCGGGAGCGCCGCAGGGCGCTCCCGGGCCATGCAAACGTCGTGCGACAGGTTGTCGCGTGGCGTGCCGGACACAAAAAAGTGTGGGGATCCGTGGACTTAACCCTCGAATCTCCTTTATTGCCATCCCATATCGGGTTGGCAGCGGAAAAACACGGTAGGCGGCGGGGACGGCAGGGTCCCTGGCGGAAGCCGTTGGGAGACAGTCAGATTTCGGGCTTTTTCAGTCCGTAAAGCGGAGCGTTTGGACGAGCGGGTGCAGTGATGCGCCCCGCGCGTTGTTTTGCGTTTTGGAGGTGGTCGGGGCCGGGACGGGGATTTAATTCCTGACTTTGCGCTTCGTTCCTTCGAGACGATTCGAAATTCAACCCGGGGCCGATGGCAGTCGCTCCCGGAAGGTTCGCCCCACAAAGGCGACGAAAATGAGAGGCCACGATGGCGCAGCAGACATTCACCGGTCGCAAACGCGTACGCAAGTTTTTCGGTCACATCAAGGAAGTCGCCGAGATGCCGAACCTCATCGAGGTTCAGAAGGCGTCCTATGACCAGTTCCTGATGGTCGACGAGCCGACCGGCGGTCGGCTCGACGAGGGCCTGCAGGCGGTGTTCCGCTCGGTGTTCCCGATCTCGGATTTCTCCGGCACCTCGATGCTCGAATTCGTCCGCTACGAGTTCGAACAGCCGAAATATGACGTCGACGAGTGCCGCCAGCGCGGCATGACCTTCGCTGCGCCGCTCAAGGTGACGTTGCGCCTCATCGTGTTCGATATCGACGAGGAAACCGGCGCCAAGTCGGTGAAGGACATCAAGGAGCAGGACGTCTACATGGGCGATATCCCGCTCATGACGATGAACGGCACCTTCGTCGTCAACGGCACCGAGCGCGTCATCGTCTCGCAGATGCACCGTTCGCCGGGCGTGTTCTTCGACCACGACAAGGGCAAGACCCATTCGTCCGGCAAGCTGCTGTTTGCCGCGCGCGTGATTCCGTATCGCGGTTCCTGGCTCGACATCGAGTTCGACGCCAAGGACATCGTGTTCGCGCGCATCGACCGCCGCCGCAAGCTGCCCGTGACCTCGCTGATGTACGCGCTCGGTCTCGACGGCGAGCAGATCCTGTCGACCTTCTACAAGAAGATCACCTACAAGCGGACCAAGGACGGATGGCGCGTGCCGTTCGATGCCAACCGCTTCCGCGGCTATTCGACCGTCAACGACCTGATCGACGCCGACACCGGCAAGGTGGTGCTCGAGGCCGGCAAGAAGCTGACCGTGCGCCAGGCGCGCCAGCTTCAGGAGAAGGGCCTGAAGGCGCTGCGCATGTCGGACGAGGAGCTCGTCGGCAACTATCTCGCCGAGGATCTCGTCAACCCGAAGACCGGTGAGATCTACGCCGAAGCCGGCGAGGAGATCACCGAGAAGTCGCTCAAGGTGCTGAACGAGCAGGGCTACAAGGACCTGCCGTTGCTCGACATCGACCACGTCAATGTCGGCGCCTATATCCGCAACACGCTGTCGGCCGACAAGAACATGACGCGCGAGGACGCGCTGTTCGACATCTACCGCGTGATGCGTCCGGGCGAGCCGCCGACGCTGGATTCGGCGCAGGCGATGTTCCAGTCGCTGTTCTTCGACGCCGAGCGCTACGACCTCTCCGCGGTCGGCCGCGTCAAGATGAACATGCGCCTCGAGCTCGATGCGCCCGATACCCATCGCACGCTGCGCAAGGAAGACATCCTGGCGGTCATCAAGACGCTGGTCGACCTGCGCGACGGCAAGGGCGAGATCGACGACATCGACCACCTCGGCAACCGCCGGGTGCGCTCGGTCGGCGAGCTCATGGAGAACCAGTACCGGATCGGCCTGCTCCGCATGGAGCGCGCGATCAAGGAGCGCATGTCGAGCGTCGATATCGACACCGTGATGCCGCAGGACCTGATCAACGCCAAGCCCGCGGCTGCCGCGGTGCGCGAGTTCTTCGGCTCCTCGCAGCTGTCGCAGTTCATGGACCAGACCAACCCGCTGTCGGAGATCACCCACAAGCGGCGCCTGTCGGCGCTTGGCCCGGGCGGCCTGACCCGCGAGCGCGCCGGCTTCGAAGTCCGCGACGTGCATCCGACGCATTACGGCCGCATCTGCCCGATCGAGACGCCGGAAGGTCCGAACATCGGCCTGATCAACTCGCTGGCGACGTTCGCGCGCGTCAACAAGTACGGCTTCGTCGAGACGCCCTATCGCAAGATCAAGGACGGCCGGGTCACCGACGAGGTGATCTATCTGTCGGCGATGGAAGAGGGCCGCTACCGCGTCGCGCAGGCCAACGTGCCGCTCGATGCCAAGGGCCGCTTCACCGACGACCTCGTGGTCTGCCGTCACGCCGGCGAAGTGCTGCCGGTGACGCCGGACAAGGTCGACTACATGGACGTGTCGCCGAAGCAGCTGGTTTCGGTCGCCGCGGCGCTGATCCCGTTCCTCGAGAACGACGACGCCAACCGCGCGCTGATGGGCTCGAACATGCAGCGCCAGGCGGTGCCGCTGGTTCGCGCCGAGGCGCCGTTCGTCGGCACCGGCATGGAAGGCGTGGTCGCCCGTGACTCGGGCGCGGCGATTGCCGCGCGCCGCTCGGGCGTGATCGACCAGATCGACGCCACCCGCGTCGTGATCCGCGCCACCGAGGATCTCGATCCGACCAAGTCGGGCGTCGATATCTACCGGCTGATGAAGTACCAGCGCTCCAACCAGTCGACCTGCATCAACCAGCGTCCGCTGGTGAAGGTCGGCGACATCGTCAAGAAGGGCGACATCATCGCCGACGGTCCGTCGACCGATCTCGGCGAGCTCGCGCTCGGCCGCAACGTGCTGGTCGCGTTCATGCCGTGGAACGGCTACAACTTCGAAGACTCGATCCTGCTCTCCGAGCGGATCGTGAAGGACGACGTCTTCACCTCGATTCACATCGAGGAGTTCGAGGTGATGGCCCGCGACACCAAGCTCGGTCCTGAGGAAATCACCCGCGACATTCCGAACGTCTCGGAAGAAGCGCTGAAGAACCTCGACGAAGCCGGTATCGTCTACATCGGTGCGGAAGTCCGTGCCGGCGACATCCTGGTCGGCAAGATCACGCCGAAGGGCGAGAGCCCGATGACGCCGGAAGAGAAGCTGCTGCGCGCCATCTTCGGCGAGAAGGCCTCCGACGTCCGCGACACCTCGCTGCGCGTGCCTCCGGGCGTGCAGGGCACCATCGTGGAAGTCCGCGTGTTCAACCGTCACGGCGTCGACAAGGACGAGCGTGCGCTGGCGATCGAGCGCGAGGAGATCGAGCGTCTCGCCAAGGACCGCGACGACGAGCAGGCGATCCTGGACCGCAACGTCTACAACCGCCTCGCCGAGCTGCTGGAGAACCGCCAGGGCATCGCCGGCCCGAAGGGCTTCAAGAAGGACACCAAGATCACCCGCGCGGTGCTCGACGAGTATCCGAAGTCGCAGTGGTGGCTGTTCGCCTCGCCGAACGACAAGCTGATGGCCGAGATCGAGGCCATGCGGAAGCAGTACGACGAGTCGAAGAAGGGCCTCGAGCAGCGCTTCCTCGACAAGGTCGAGAAGCTGCAGCGTGGCGACGAGCTGCCGCCCGGCGTGATGAAGATGGTCAAGGTCTTCGTCGCGGTGAAGCGCAAGATCCAGCCCGGCGACAAGATGGCCGGCCGTCACGGCAACAAGGGTGTGGTGTCGAAGATCGTTCCGATCGAGGACATGCCGTTCCTCGAGGACGGAACGCACGCCGACATCGTGCTCAATCCGCTCGGCGTGCCGTCGCGCATGAACGTCGGTCAGATCCTTGAGACCCATCTCGGTTGGGCCTGCGCCGGCCTCGGCAAGCGCATCGGGCAGACCATCGACGCCTATTATCACAAGCAGGATCTCAAGCCGCTGCGCGAGACCCTGAAGAAGATCTACGGCGAGGATGAAACCATCAAGTCGCTGAACGACAACGAGCTGGTCGAACTCGGCCGCAATCTGAGCCACGGCGTGCCGATCGCAACGCCGGTGTTCGACGGCGCCAAGGAGGCCGACATCGAGGAGATGCTGAAGCTCGCGGGCTTCGACGCCTCCGGCCAGTCGACCGTTTATGACGGCCGTACCGGCGATCAGTTCGATCGTAAGGTGACGATGGGCTACATCTACATGCTCAAGCTGCACCATCTCGTGGACGACAAGATCCACGCGCGTTCGATCGGTCCGTACTCGCTCGTCACCCAGCAGCCGCTGGGCGGCAAGGCGCAGTTCGGCGGCCAGCGCTTCGGCGAAATGGAGGTCTGGGCGCTGGAAGCCTACGGCGCCGCCTACACGCTGCAGGAGATGCTGACCGTGAAGTCGGACGACGTCGCCGGCCGTACCAAGGTGTACGAGGCGATCGTGCGTGGCGACGACACCTTCGAGGCCGGTATTCCGGAATCGTTCAACGTGCTGGTCAAGGAAATGCGCTCGCTCGGCCTCAACGTCGACCTGCACAATTCCAAGGTGGGACCGGCGTCGACGTCGGAAGCCGCCGAGTAACGCTGTGATCATGCCCGGCGCGAGACGCGCCGGGCCTCCGCACTCCGCTCGGACGTTGGGCGGGGCGCGCGCTGAATAAAAGTTTCGAATTTGCTGCCGGTGACGATCGGCACGCGAGGAGAAGACCATGAATCAAGAGATTATGAATCTTTTCAATCCGACGACCCCGGCCCAGGTCTTCGACCAGATCCGGATTTCGATCGCGTCTCCGGAGAAGATTCTGTCCTGGTCCTACGGCGAGATCAAGAAGCCGGAGACCATCAACTACCGCACCTTCAAGCCGGAGCGTGACGGCCTGTTCTGCGCGCGCATCTTCGGGCCGATCAAGGACTACGAGTGCTTGTGCGGCAAGTACAAGCGGATGAAGTACAAGGGCATCATCTGCGAGAAGTGCTCGGTCGAGGTGACGCTGTCGCGCGTCCGGCGCGAGCGCATGGGCCATATCGAGCTGGCGGCGCCGGTCGCCCACATCTGGTTCCTGAAGTCGCTGCCCTCGCGCATCGGCCTCCTGCTCGACATGACGCTGAAGGATCTCGAGCGGATCCTGTACTTTGAATACTACGTCGTGCTCGAGCCGGGTCTTACCGCGCTCAAGGACCGTCAGCTGCTGTCGGAAGACGAGTATCTGAAGGCGCAGGACGAGTACGGCCAGGACTCCTTCACCGCCATGATCGGCGCGGAGGCGATCCGCGAGTTGCTCAAGGGGCTCGAGCTCGAAAAGCTCGAGGCGACGCTGCGTGCCGACATGGCGGAGACCGACTCCGACATCAAGCACAAGAAGCTCGCCAAGCGTCTGAAGATCGTCGAGGCCTTCCGCGTCTCCGGCAACAAGCCGGAATGGATGATCATGACGGTCGTGCCGGTGATTCCGCCGGATCTGCGTCCGCTGGTGCCGCTTGACGGCGGCCGGTTCGCGACCTCCGACCTCAACGACCTGTACCGCCGCGTCATCAACCGCAACAACCGCCTGAAGCGGCTGATGGAGCTGCGTGCGCCCGACATCATCATCCGCAACGAAAAGCGCATGCTGCAGGAGGCCGTCGACGCACTGTTCGACAACGGCCGCCGCGGCCGCGTCATCACCGGCGCCAACAAGCGTCCGCTGAAATCGCTCGCCGACATGCTGAAGGGCAAGCAGGGCCGGTTCCGCCAGAACCTGCTCGGCAAGCGCGTCGACTATTCGGGCCGTTCGGTGATCGTGGTCGGTCCCGAGCTGCGCCTGCATCAGTGCGGCCTGCCGAAGAAGATGGCGCTCGAGCTGTTCAAGCCGTTCATCTACTCGCGGCTCGACGCCAAGGGTCTGTCCACCACGGTGAAGCAGGCCAAGAAGCTGGTCGAGAAGGAGCGTCCGGAGGTCTGGGATATCCTCGACGAGGTGATCCGCGAGCATCCGGTGCTGCTCAACCGCGCGCCGACGCTGCATCGCCTGGGCATCCAGGCGTTCGAGCCGGTGCTGATCGAAGGCAAGGCGATCCAGCTGCATCCGCTGGTCTGCGCCGCCTTCAACGCCGACTTCGACGGCGACCAGATGGCCGTGCACGTTCCGCTGTCGCTCGAAGCGCAGCTGGAAGCGCGCGTCCTGATGATGTCGACCAACAACATCCTGCATCCGGCGAACGGCCAGCCGATCATCGTGCCGTCGCAGGACATCGTGCTCGGCCTCTACTACGTCTCGATTATGCGCGAAGGCCTGCCCGGCGAGGGCAAGATCTTCGGCGACATGGCCGAGCTCGAGCACGCCCTGCATTCGAAGGTCATCCACCTCCACACCAAGATCAAGTACCGGTGGGAAGGCCTCGACGAGGAAGGCAAGCAGTCCAAGCGCTGGATCGAAACCACCGCGGGCCGCGTCATGCTCGGCAACCTGCTGCCGAAGAACCCGAAGATCTCGTACGACATCATCAACAAGCTGATGACCAAGCGCGAGATCTCCGGCGTGATCGATCAGGTCTACCGGCACTGCGGTCAGAAGGAGACGGTGATCTTCTGCGACCGCATCATGGCGCTCGGCTTCTACAACGCCTTCAAGGCGGGCATCTCGTTCGGCAAGGACGACATGGTCGTGCCGGCGTCGAAGTGGAAGATCGTCGATCAGACCCGTACGCTGGCGAAGGATTTCGAGCAGCAGTACAATGACGGCCTGATCACCCATGGCGAGAAGTACAACAAGGTCGTCGACGCCTGGTCGAAGGCCGGTGAAGAAGTCGCCAAGGCGATGATGAAGGAAATCTCGTCCACCAAGAAGACGGCGGCGGGCGCGGATGCCGACATCAACTCGATCTACATGATGGCGCACTCCGGTGCGCGTGGTTCGCCGGCCCAGATGCGCCAGCTCGCCGGCATGCGCGGCCTGATGGCCAAGCCGTCGGGCGAGATCATCGAGACGCCGATCATTTCCAACTTCAAGGAAGGTCTGTCGGTGCTCGAGTACTTCAACTCGACCCACGGCGCCCGCAAGGGCCTCGCGGACACCGCGTTGAAGACCGCGAACTCGGGCTACCTGACCCGCCGTCTGGTCGACGTCGCGCAGGACTGCATCATCACGCAGACCGACTGCGGCACCACGCTCGGCATCAAGATGCGCGCCATCGTCGATGCCGGCACGGTCGTCGCCTCGCTCGGCTCGCGCATCCTGGGCCGTGTGGCCTGCGATGACGTGCGCGATCCCGCCACCAACGAGGTCGTCATCAAGCGCGACACGTTGATGGAGGAGAGCCATGTCGACGCGATCCAGCAGGCCGGCATCCAGGAAGTGAAGATCCGCTCGGCCCTGACCTGCGAGCTGATCAACGGCATCTGCGCCAAGTGCTACGGCCGCGATCTCGCCCGCGGCACCCCGGTCAACCACGGTGAGGCCGTCGGCGTCATCGCGGCGCAGTCGATCGGTGAGCCCGGCACGCAGCTGACGATGCGCACGTTCCACATCGGCGGCGCGGCGCAGCTCAACGAGCAGTCGTTCGTCGAATCGAACTTCGACGGCAAGATCGTGATCAAGAACAAGGCGATCGCCCGCAACAGCGAAGGCAGCCTGATCGCGATGGTGCGCAACATGGTCGTTGCGATCGTCGATGCCGACGGCACCGAGCGTGCGACCCACCGTATTCAGTACGGTTCGAAGATGCACGTCGACGAAGGCGATATGGTCAAGCGCGGCCAGCGCATCGCCGAGTGGGATCCCTATACCCGCCCGGTGCTGAGCGAGGTCGAGGGCACGATCGGTTTCGAGGATCTGGTCGAGGGACAGTCGATCTCGGAAACGCTCGACGAGTCGACCGGTATCGCCAAGCGCGTGGTCATCGACTGGCGCACGACGCGCGGCGGTTCGGACCTGCGTCCGGCCATCGTGGTCAAGGGCAAGGACGGCAAGGTGATGAAGCTCGCGCGTGGCGGCGATGCCCGCTACATGCTGTCGGTCGACGCCATTCTGTCGGTCGACACCGGCGGGAAGGTGATGCCCGGCGACATCCTGGCGCGTATCTCGACCGAGAGCGCCAAGACGCGTGACATCACCGGCGGTCTGCCGCGGGTGGCGGAACTGTTCGAGGCTCGCAAGCCGAAAGATGCGGCGATCATCGCGGAGACCGCGGGAACGATCCGCTTCGGCCGCGACTACAAGAACAAGCGCCGCATCTCGATCGAGCCGATGGACAAGACCGAGGAGCCGCGCGAGTACCTGATCCCGAAGGGCAAGCACATCCACCTTCAGGACGGCGACATCGTCGAAAAGGGCGATTTCATCGTCGAAGGCAATCCGGCGCCGCACGACATCCTGGCGATCAAGGGCATCGAGGAACTCGCTGCCTATCTGGTCAACGAAATCCAGGAGGTCTACCGGTTGCAGGGCGTGCTCATCAACGACAAGCACATCGAGGTGATTGTCCGTCAGATGCTGCAGAAGGTCGAGGTCACCGATCAGGGCGACACCGACATGATCTCGGGCGAGCAGGTCGACAAGATCGAGTTCGACGCGCTCAACACCAAGGCCAAGGAGGAGGGCAAGAAGCCCGCCACGGGTACGCCGGTTCTGCTCGGCATCACCAAGGCGAGCTTGCAGACCCGCTCCTTCTTCTCGGCGGCGTCGTTCCAGGAGACCACGCGCGTGCTCACCGAAGCTGCCGTCAACGGCAAGGTGGACCCGCTCGAGGGCCTCAAGGAGAACGTCATTGTCGGCCGCCTGATCCCGGCCGGCACCGGCGCCTCGATGGCGCGGATCCGCGAAGTCGCGGTCAAGCGCGACAAGCTGATCCTCGACGAGCGCGAGAAGCAGCAGGCGGCGATCGTGCCGACGGCTCCGGAAGCGGAGCCGCTGGCGCTGCCGCCCGCGGAATAGGCATCCGCAAGACTACGGGTATGGCGAGAAGGCCGGCGTTTAGCCGGCCTTTTTGCTGCTTTCTTTGCTTGCTGCGGTGCAGGGACGCAGTTTGTTCATCTTTCCTTCAGGCAAAAAAGTGCCTTTGCTAGGGTGACTTAGACCGGCTGTTTGGCTCGCGCCGGAGACGACGGAATCCATATGCTCGACTTGGCTATCGTAGGCGGCGGCCCCGGGGGGCTGATGAGCGCCTGGTATTTGAAGCGCAAACTCGGCGACCTCTGCCGCGTTACCATCTTCGAGGCGTCGAACCGCCTCGGCGGCAAGATCGTCACGCGCAAATTCGACACCGCGCCCGCGATGTATGAGGCCGGAGTCGCCGAAATCTATGATTACTCGATGACGGGGCCGGATCCGCTGCGCGAGCTGATCCAGCATTTCGGCCTGCAGACGATCCCGATGGACGCCGAGCAGGTGCAGCTCGACGGCGAGCTGCTCGCCGACGTTCCCGGCATGCGCCGCAAATACGGGGCGAAGACCGCGGCCGCGATCGAGGCGTTCCGCAAGCGCTGCAGCGACCTGGTGTCGCCGATCGAATATTACGAGGGCGTCGGCGCCCACGACAACGAACACCCGTGGGCCTACAAGACCGCCGAGCAGGTCCTCGACGAGGAGGTCGAGGACGCGACCGCCAAGCGTTTCTTCAAGGTGATGGCGCGTTCCGACATCGCGACCGAGAGCCACAACACCAACGGCCTCAACGCGCTGAAGAACTACGTGATGGACGTCGACGGCTATATCGGCCTGTATTCGATCCAGAACGGCAACGAGCAGCTGATCGATTGTCTGCGCTCGGAAGTCAGCGCCGACATCCAGCTCAACCATCGTGTGCTCAAGGTCGGCAAGACCGCTGGCGGCCGCTACCAGCTCAACATGATGAACGGCAAGGGGCCGGAGACGCGCGACTTCGATCTCGTGCTGGTCTGCCTGCCGCACTCCTGGCTCGCGACCATGCGCTGGGACGGCGAACAACTGCGCAAGTCGATGGTCAAGCACGTCGCCTATTTCGACCGGCCCGCGCATTATCTGCGGGTCTCGATCCTGTTCGACGAGCCGTTCTGGGGCGAGAAGATCCCGGGCGCCTGGTTCATGTCGGAAGCGTTCGGCGGCTGCTGCGTCTACAATGAGGGCGCGCGTCACGATGTCGGCAAGCACGGCGTGCTGAACTGGCTGATCGCGGGCTCGGATGCGCTTGCCTTCGCCAATCTCAGCGACCAGGAGCTGATCGATGCCGCGTTGAAGTCGCTGCCGGCCTCGCTCGGCGATGCGCGCGAGCATTTCCTGGAAGGCAAGATCCATCGCTGGCTGTCGTCGGTCAACGCGCTGCCGGGCGGCCTGCCGGTGCGCGACGTCATGACCAACCACCGGCCTGAGCCGAAGGAGCACCCCGGCATCGTGGTG
This sequence comes from Bradyrhizobium sp. BRP56, assembly GCF_020194035.1. Lineage (NCBI taxonomy): Bacteria > Pseudomonadati > Pseudomonadota > Alphaproteobacteria > Hyphomicrobiales > Nitrobacteraceae > Bradyrhizobium > Bradyrhizobium sp. BRP56. Next base: position 56,880 of record NZ_JADYVV010000012.1, on the reverse strand, counting down.
GTCGGCGACTATCTGTTCGATTCGACGCTGAACGGACTGCTCGATTCCTCCGATGCCGCGACCGACATCATCGTCACCGAGATGATGCGGCTGCGCCGTAGCCGCGCGCAGGACGAGAGCTCGCTGTCCGACAAGATCGACCGCAGCTATTTCGACGATTATCGCGGCGTCGGCCCCTACAGCGAGGTCTGGCGCAACTTCACCGACCCGGCCTATCTGACGGACCTGATCAAGACGGTCTGGGGCAGGGCGAAGGGCTACAAGCTGCTGATCGCCGGCTCCGCCAGCGGCGAACTGGTCGGCGCTCTGCGCGAACGTGGCATCGATGCCTGGGGCATCGAGAACAACCGCTACATCCACGGCAAGACGCCGAAGGCGCTCAAGAAGTACAACAAGCTCGGCTCGATCGCCGACATGCCCTTTAAGACCAACGAGTTCGACTTCGTGTTCGAGACCTCGCTGTGCCATCTCGGCGAGAAGCAGGTCGTGCGCGGGGTGCGCGAGCTCAACCGCGTGGTCAAGACCGGCGTCGTGTTCGCGTCGGTGACCTCTGACATGGCGGCGGCAGTGATCGATCGCTACGACCTGCTGCGCGGGGTGAAGAAGCTCGGCACCTGGTGGGAGTGGTCGGAATTGTTCTTCGGCAACGGCTTCGACCTGTCGATGCACCGCCGCGACTGCACCGATGCGCTGTGGACATTGACGCTGGCCGCCAACAAGGGGCCGGGGCAGTGGTACGCCGACTCCGACAGCCTGCGCTATTCCTTCTTCGACAAGGTCGAAGCCGACCTCGACGATTAGCGGGACCGACCGGAAGCTTTTGCCGCCAGGCGACCGGCCTCGTGTCAACCAGCTGTCAAACGGCGGCAATTCTGCGCTCCGCGAATCCGCGCGAGCGCGCCGCGGCGCGTCGGCCGTTCCAAACGCTTTGCCGAATTCGTCGTGATCGCATAGGATTACCGGCGCAGTGTCATCAGCTGCGGTTTCGATTTGCGGTCATGCCGGCCGTGGAGCATCGGTTGGTTTCATGGCGCCAAGACCTCCTGCATCAGACGATCCGACGAGAGCGGCGGCCGACGATCCCGAGCTGAAGAAGAAGCCCGCGTCCGGTCCGCCCGCGGCGGCCGCCTCCACGAAGCCGTCCGCGGCGCCTGCTGACGACGAAGAGGAAGACGACGCGGACGACGAGCTCGAGCTCGATGACGACGATGATGACGAGGACCTCGTCGTCTTCACCGCCAAGGAAGCCGCCGGCGCGCTCTCCACGATCTTTGGCTTCGTCAGGCCGATCCTGGCGAACTACAAGAAGCCGTTCGCCTGCGTCGCCTTCGGCGTGCTGGTCGAGACGTTGTTCAACGTCATCATGCCGCTCAGCCTGAAATTCCTGATCGACGACGCGCTCGGCGAGGAGGATTTCGGGGCCCTCTACAAGATCCTCGGCGTGCTCGCGGTTGCCGGCATCGTCACCTCGATCATCGCGGTCTGGTACGAGCGCTGGGATGCGCGGCTTGGCGCCGGCATCATCGCCGACGTGCGGACGCGGCTGTTCGACCATGTCCAAAACCTGCCGTCGGCCTATTTCGCGCGCACCAAGCGCGGCGAGATCCTGTCGCGCTTCTCGATCGATCTGTCGGCGTTCGAGGGCTCGGTCAAGACCTTCGCCAACAGCGCGGCGCTGCCGGGCCTCGAGCTGGTCGCGGGCATCATCCTGATGCTGTTCCTGAACTGGCAGCTTGCCGTGGTCGCCTTGCTGGTGTTTCCGATCACCCTGATCGGGCCGCGCATCCTGACGCCGAAGGCGGTGCAGGCCAATTACGAGCAGAAGCAGAACGAGGCCGCGCTGCTCGGAACCGTGCAGGAGAACGTCGCCGCGCAGGCGGTGGTGAAGGCGTTCAATCTGCAGCGCCGGGCGCTCGGCTGGTTCACGATGCGCAACCGCGACGTCCGGGCCAAGGCCGCGTCAGCCATGTTCCTGTCGACCATGGTGGAGCGCACCGTCACCATCGCGGTGCTGCTGCTCCACCTCGTGGTGCTGGCGATCGGCGCCTATCTCGCCACCAAGGGGCAGATCACCGTCGGCACCTTCGTGACCTTCGAGAGTGCGTTCTGGGAGGTGTCCTACAACATCGCCCATCTGATGCATTTCATCCCGGTGTCGATCCAGTCGGCGGCGGCGGTGCGGCACATCCAGGAACTGCTCGACGAGCCGACCCGCGGCGCCGATCGTCCCGGCGCGCCGGATCTGCCGCGCATCACCAACGACATCTCCTTCGATCGCGTCACCTTCCAGTATGAGGGGGCGCAGACGCCGGTGCTCGACAATCTCAGCCTCAAGCTCAATGCCGGCAAGAGCATTGCGATCGTCGGTCCCAGCGGCTCGGGCAAGAGCACGCTGATCAACCTGATCCTGCGGCTCTACGTGCCGGACGAGGGCCGCGTCGCCGTTGACGGCGTCGATATCCGCCGGGTGACGCGCGAGTCGCTGCGGGCCAACATGGCGGTCGTGTTCCAGGAGAACATGCTGTTCAACATGTCGATCCGCGAGAACATCCGGCTCGGCAAGGAAGGCGCGACCGACGCGGAGGTCGAGGACGCTGCCCGCAAGGCCGAGATCCATCGCTACATCATGAGTCTGCCGCAGCGCTACGACACGCCGGTCGGCGAGCGCGGCGATACCCTGTCGGGCGGCCAGCGCCAGCGCATCGCGATCGCGCGCGCGATCATCCGTAACCCGTCCGTGCTGCTGCTCGACGAGGCGACTTCGGCGCTCGACCAGACCACGGAGGCTGCGATCAATCGCACGCTGCTCAAGGTCGCCGAGGGCCGCACCATGATCTGGTCGACGCATCGCCTGACTTCGGTGGTCGAGATGGACGAGATCATCGTGATCTCCGGCGGCAGGGCGATCGAACGCGGCTCGCACGAGGAGCTGCTGGCCCGCAATGGCGTCTATCGCAAGCTGTGGGACGACCAGGGACATCTGAATCACGACGAGGACGCCGACGACGCGGACGATGACGATGACGATGATGAAGATGAGGACGAAGACGAGGATGAGGAGGCGTGAGGCCCGTGCCGCGTCACGCCCGGTCCGCGGCGTGCGGACGTTGCCGGAAGTGGTTGGCCGGCTGCGTCGTTGACGCCGCCGCTGCGGGGTTGTGCAGCCGGCGCAGCCAGCCGCGGCCGAGATAGCCGAAAAAGCGCGCCCAGCGCTGGGCCTGCCACGTGGGCCCGCTGCCGACCGACACCTCGCGGAAGCTGAATGCCTTGGCGTTCGACCAGGCGTCGCAGGCGGTCTTGACCGGATCGTCGTAGAACGCGGTGATCTTCTCCTCGCCCATGCCGTCGGTCGACAGCCAGGCCGGGATGTGGACGTTGCAGAGCTGGGCGACGTCGGTGAACACCTTGTCGGTACCGGTGCCGGTGACGGGGCAGGTGCTGGCGAAGGCATCACCCACCAGCACCACGCCGGCCTGCCGATAGCCGGTGCTGACAAAGATGTCGGCGGGCCTGATCTTGATATCGCCGGCGATGCCGAACTCGCCGGTGAGCCGGCGCAGCCGCGGCAGCGCGGCGTTCAGCGTCTCGACCGGATTGCGCCGCATCGCCCGCAGCCAGGGATCGTCGGCCTTGCGATAGGTGAAGAGGTTGGCGCGCATCCGGTTTCCGATCGGAAACAGCGTGATGTAGGGGATGCGGTCGCTCGGCCGCTCCGAGAAGTAGGTCATGGCCGCGAACGGGAAGGCGGGGCGGCCGACGGGGACGAAATCGAAGCCGAGCGAGATCGAGTGGCAGAAGCTCGTGACCAGCCGGTCGATGCCGAGCATCCGGCGCAACCCGACGTTCAGGCCGTTGGCAAGCACCACAAGGCGCGCCGAGATCTCCTCGCCATTGGCAAGCACGAGCCGCTGCCGCTCGGAACTGGTCGCGACATTGATCACCTTGTCGCAGATGAATTCCGCCGGCCCGGCGATTTCGTTCCGAATCGCCGCAATCAGCGCGTCGTACATGATGCCGTATTGCCGGCTCGGCTGCCGGTCGAGCAACCGGCCGAATCGCGCGATCCAGTTCTCGCCGTCCAGCGTCGCCGAGCGGAGCACCGACTCGGCGAGGCCGGTCCTGGCGAATCGCTCGAGCTGGAGGTCGCCGCCGATCTTTTCGACACGGAAATCGAACGGGTAGACCCGGTGGGGGTCGATCAGGACCGTCGGTATCCCGGCACGGCCGAGCATGGCGGCTGCGGTCGAGCCCGCAAGACCGCCGCCGATGATCGCGATGTCGGTGTACCGCATGAGAATTCCGTGGCTGTGACCCCGATTTTTGCGCTGCGAATGGCAAATAAAGGCTTAGTTTTGAAGTTTGCCTTCGGGACTAACTTGGGGAGAGTTGTTTCTATTCATATTTTACCCGGATATAATATGGTTCCGCACGCGCCCGAAGATTCGGATGAGGGCGCGGGGAGGTCGGTCGGCCGTCACATTTCGCCTTGCGCCGAACCGCGGCGAAATGCGAAATCCGCAAGTGCCAGAGGCGTTTCTTTGCTTGTCGTTTTGCTTGACTTCACTATCTCTCGATTATACAAGGCGCCCACTTAACGACAGGCGGTGAGCTACGCCAGCGTCGGAACGGAACACCCGAAGGTCCTTTTTGAGGAGCCGGACGGGCACCAACCTCGACGAATGCCGCTCAAACGCTGTCGATGATAGCTAGGCAATGCCAGGACGATATTGGTTCTCTTGAGCACGTCCTCTTGAGAGTGATTTCGGATGCATGACCTCGGTGGCGGACCGAACAGCGAACGCTGAACGGTTCGGGATCGTGGTCCTCTGTGGCGTCGATGCGCTTTCCGCTCAGCGATGAGTGGTTGGCGCGATTTCGCTTTGCGCGGTTGTTTGTTCCGTGTCGAGCGGGCCGTGCGGGACGGCTAGTCCTGAGAAGAAATTTGCGGAGCCATTCAAGGTTTTCGCGCGAACTAAAGGGTGAAGGCTGCATGCCGACGATCAACCAGCTGATCGCAAATCCGCGTGAAGTGCAGAAGTCGCGTAAGAAGGTGCCGGCGCTGCAGCAGTCGCCGCAGAAGCGCGGCGTGTGCACGCGCGTCTACACCACGACCCCGAAGAAGCCGAACTCGGCGCTTCGTAAGGTCGCCAAGGTGCGCCTGACCAACGGCTTCGAGGTGATCGGCTACATCCCGGGTGAGGGCCATAACCTGCAGGAGCACTCGGTGGTCATGATCCGCGGCGGCCGCGTCAAGGACTTGCCCGGTGTGCGCTACCACATCCTCCGCGGCGTGCTGGATACCCAGGGCGTCAAGAACCGTAAGCAGCGTCGTTCGAAGTACGGCGCGAAGCGTCCGAAGTAAGCGGGAACCGATCAGATGTCGCGTCGCCATTCTGCCGAGAAGCGTGAAGTTCTTCCGGATCCGAAGTTCGGGAACATCATCATTACGAAGTTCATGAACTCGGTGATGTACGCCGGGAAGAAGTCGGTTGCCGAAAACATCGTCTACGGTGCGCTCGGCATGATCGAGGCCAAGACCAAGCAGAACCCGCTCGGCGTGTTCGAGCAGGCGCTCGAGAACGTGATGCCGACCATCGAGGTTCGTTCCCGCCGCGTCGGCGGCGCGACCTACCAGGTTCCGGTCGAAGTCCGTTCGGTGCGCCGTCAGGCGCTCGGCATCCGCTGGCTGATCTCGGCCGCCCGCGAGCGCAACGAGAAGACCATGACGGAGCGTCTCTCGGCTGAGCTGCTCGACGCCTCGAACAATCGCGGCAACGCCGTCAAGAAGCGGGAAGACGTGCACCGGATGGCGGAAGCCAACCGCGCGTTCTCGCACTATCGCTGGTAAGGCGAACAACGGAATTTAAGGAACAGTCTCATGCCCCGCCAACATGCCATCGAGGACTACCGCAACTTCGGTATCATGGCGCATATCGACGCCGGCAAGACCACGACCACCGAGCGTATCCTGTATTACACCGGCAAGAGCCACAAGATCGGCGAAGTGCACGAAGGTGCCGCGACGATGGACTGGATGGAGCAGGAGCAGGAGCGTGGCATCACGATCACCTCGGCTGCGACCACCGCGTTCTGGAACGGCAAGCGCCTGAACATCATCGACACCCCCGGCCACGTCGACTTCACCATCGAGGTCGAGCGTTCGCTGCGCGTGCTCGACGGCGCCGTTTGCGTTCTCGACTCCAACCAGGGCGTCGAGCCGCAGACCGAGACCGTCTGGCGCCAGGGCGACAAGTACAAGGTTCCGCGCATCGTCTTCGCCAACAAGATGGACAAGACCGGCGCCGACTTCTTCAAGTGCCTGTCCGACATCGTCGACCGCCTCGGCGCCAAGCCGATCGCGATCCAGCTGCCGATCGGTGCCGAGAACAACTTCAAGGGTCTCGTCGACCTCGTGAAGATGAAGGGCGTCATCTGGAACGATGAGTCGCTCGGCGCCAAGTTCGACTATGTCGACATTCCGGAAGATCTGGTCGAGCAGGCCAAGGAGTATCGCGAGAAGATGGTGGAAGCCGCCGTCGAGCTCGACGACGACGCTTTGGCTGCCTTCCTCGACGGCAAGGAGCCGGACGAGGCGACCCTGAAGCGCCTGATCCGCAAGGCCGTGCTGACCGGCGCGTTCTATCCGGTGCTGTGCGGCTCCGCGTTCAAGAACAAGGGCGTGCAGCCGCTGCTCGACGCCGTCGTCGACTATCTGCCGTCGCCGATCGACGTGCCCGCGATCAAGGGCACCGACGATGACGGCAACGAAGTCGTGCGCAAGGCGGACGACAAGGAGCCGCTGGCGCTGCTCGCGTTCAAGATCATGGACGACCCGTTCGTCGGCACCATCACGTTCTGCCGCATCTACTCCGGCATCCTGCAGTCGGGCACCGGCGTGGTGAACTCGACCCGCGAGAAGAAAGAGCGTATCGGCCGCATGCTGCTGATGCATGCGAACAACCGCGAAGACATCAAGGAAGCCTATGCCGGCGACATCGTCGCGCTGGCTGGCCTGAAGGAAGCGCGCACCGGCGACACGCTGTGCGATCCCGACAAGCCGGTGATCCTCGAGAAGATGGAATTCCCGGAGCCGGTGATCGAGATCGCGATCGAGCCGAAGTCGAAGGCCGACCAGGAAAAGCTCGGCGTGGCGCTTGCCAAGCTCGCCGCGGAAGATCCGTCGTTCCGCGTGTCGACCGACCAGGAGTCCGGCCAGACCATTCTCAAGGGCATGGGCGAACTGCATCTCGACATCAAGGTCGACATTCTCAAGCGCACCTACAAGGTCGACGCCAACATCGGCGCGCCGCAGGTGGCGTTCCGTGAGCGCGTGACCAAGAAGGCCGAAGTCAAGTACACCCACAAGAAGCAGACCGGCGGTACCGGTCAGTTCGCCGAAGTGTCGATCGTCGTCGAGCCGAACGAGCCCGGCAAGGGCTATGAGTTCGAATCGAAGATCGTCGGCGGTGCGGTGCCGAAGGAATACATCCCCGGCGTCGAAAAGGGCCTCAACAGCGTGATGGGCTCCGGTGTCGTTGCCGGCTTCCCGGTGGTGGACGTCAAGGTGCAGCTGGTCGACGGCAAGTATCACGACGTCGACTCGTCGGCACTGGCGTTCGAAATCGCATCGCGGGCTGCGTTCCGCGAAGCGTTGACGAAGGGCAAGTCCGTTCTGCTCGAGCCGATCATGAAGGTCGAGGTGGTGACCCCGGAAGACTACACCGGTTCGGTCATCGGCGACCTGAATTCCCGGCGTGGCCAGATCCAGGGCCAAGACATGCGCGGCAACGCCAACGTCATCAACGCGATGGTGCCGCTCATGAACATGTTCGGTTACGTGAACAACCTGCGCTCGATGAGCCAGGGTCGCGCGACCTTCACCATGCAGTTCGATCACTACGCCGAAGCTCCGGCGAACGTGTCGGCTGAAGTCCAGAAGAAGTTTGCCTGATTGTCGTTGATGGCAGTCAACGATTGAACGGAGAGTCAAATGGCCAAAGCTAAATTCGAACGTAACAAGCCCCACTGCAACATCGGCACCATCGGTCACGTCGACCATGGCAAGACCTCGCTGACCGCAGCGATCACCAAGGTGCTCGCAGAAACCGGCGGCGCGACGTTCACCGCCTACGACCAGATCGACAAGGCGCCGGAAGAGAAGGCCCGCGGCATCACGATCTCGACCGCTCACGTCGAGTACGAGACGACCAACCGCCACTACGCCCACGTCGACTGCCCCGGCCACGCCGACTACGTGAAGAACATGATCACCGGTGCCGCCCAGATGGACGGCGCGATCCTGGTCGTGTCGGCTGCTGACGGCCCGATGCCGCAGACCCGCGAGCACATCCTGCTCGCCCGCCAGGTCGGCGTGCCCGCGCTCGTCGTGTTCCTCAACAAGTGCGACATGGTCGACGATCCGGAGCTGCTCGAGCTCGTCGAGCTCGAAGTCCGCGAGCTGCTCTCGAAGTACGAATTCCCGGGCGACAAGATCCCGATCATCAAGGGTTCGGCTCTCGCCGCCCTCGAAGACAAGGACAAGAAGCTCGGCCACGACGCCATCCTCGAGCTGATGCGCAACGTCGACGAGTACATCCCGCAGCCGGAGCGTCCGATCGACCAGCCGTTCCTGATGCCGGTTGAAGACGTGTTCTCGATCTCGGGCCGCGGCACCGTCGTCACCGGCCGTGTCGAGCGCGGCGTGATCAAGGTCGGCGAGGAAATCGAGATCGTCGGTATCCGCGACACCCAGAAGACCATCGTCACCGGCGTCGAAATGTTCCGCAAGCTGCTCGATCAGGGCCAGGCCGGCGACAACATCGGTGCGCTGCTCCGCGGCACCAAGCGCGAGGAAGTCGAGCGTGGCCAGGTGCTGTGCAAGCCGGGTTCGGTCAAGCCGCACACCAAGTTCAAGGCCGAGGCTTACATCCTCACCAAGGAAGAGGGCGGTCGCCACACCCCGTTCTTCACCAACTACCGTCCGCAGTTCTACTTCCGCACCACCGACGTGACCGGTGTCGTGCACCTGCCGGAAGGCACCGAGATGGTGATGCCGGGCGACAACATCGCGATGGAAGTGCACCTGATCGTGCCGATCGCGATGGAAGAGAAGCTGCGCTTCGCGATCCGCGAAGGCGGCCGCACCGTCGGCGCCGGCGTCGTCGCCGCGATCATCGAATAACTACGCGAATAGGGAATGGCGAGTAGCGAGTGGGTCACTCCATTCGCTATTCGCTACTCGCCACTCACTAAAGAAAGAATACGGCAATGAACGGCCAAAATATTCGCATCCGTCTCAAGGCGTTCGACCATCGAATCCTCGATACGTCGACCCGCGAGATCGTGAACACGGCGAAGCGCACCGGTGCGCAGGTTCGCGGACCGATTCCGCTGCCGACCCGCATCGAGAAGTTCACCGTCAACCGTTCGCCGCACGTTGACAAGAAGAGCCGCGAGCAATTCGAGATGCGCACCCACAAGCGCCTCCTCGACATTGTCGACCCGACCCCGCAGACCGTCGATGCGCTGATGAAGCTCGACCTGGCCGCCGGTGTCGACGTCGAGATCAAGCTCTAAGGTTTTGGATTTTTACGTCCGCCGCTTGCGGACAGAAAGACAGGAAGCACGCCGATGCGCTCCGGAGTGATCGCACAAAAGGTCGGGATGACGCGGGTCTTTACGGAGACCGGCGAGCATATCCCTGTGACCGTGCTGAAGTTGGGCAACTGCCAGGTGCTGGGCCACCGCACGACCGAGAAGAACGGCTATGTCGCTCTTCAGCTCGGCTCGGGCGCCCGCAAGACCGTGTACATGCCCAAGGCCGAACGTGGCCAGTTCGCGGTCTCCAAGGTCGAGCCGAAGCGCAAGGTCGCCGAGTTCCGCGTGTCCGAGGATGCGCTGATCCCGGTCGGCGCGGAAATCCAGGCGGACCATTTCGTGGTCGGCCAGTTCGTCGACGTGACCGGCACCTCGATCGGTAAGGGCTTCGCCGGCGGCATGAAGCGCTGGAATTTCGGCGGTCTGCGCGCCACCCACGGCGTGTCGATCTCGCACCGTTCGATCGGTTCGACCGGTGGCCGTCAGGACCCCGGCAAGACCTTCAAGAACAAGAAGATGCCCGGTCACATGGGCGTCGACCGCATCACCACGCTCAATCTGCGCGTGGTTTCGACCGACGTCGAGCGCGGCCTGATCCTCGTCGAAGGCGCCGTTCCCGGCTCCAAGGGCGGCTGGATCTCGGTGCGCGACGCGGTCAAGAAGCCGCTGCCGAAGGAAGCCCCGAAGCCCGGCAAGTTCAAGGTTGCAGGTGGCGAAGCTGCCGAGGCTGTGGCCGAGAAGGAGGGCGTGTGAGATGGAATTGAAAGTCACGACCCTTGAAGGCAAGGACGCCGGATCCGTCGAGCTCTCGGACGCGATCTTCGGTCTCGAGCCGCGCGCCGACATCATCCAGCGCTGCGTGCAGTGGCAGCTGAACAAGCGTCAAGCCGGCACCCACAAGGCCAAGGGCCGCGCCGAGATCTGGCGCACCGGCAAGAAGATGTACAAGCAGAAGGGCACCGGCGGCGCCCGTCACGGCTCGGCCCGCGTGCCGCAGTTCCGCGGCGGTGGCCGTGCGTTCGGTCCGGTCGTTCGCTCCCATGCGACCGACCTGCCGAAGAAGGTGCGCGCGCTCGCGCTCAAGCATGCGCTGTCGGCCAAGGCCAAGGACGGTGGGCTGATCGTGATCGACAATGCGCAGCTCGAGGCCGCCAAGACCAAGGCGCTGCTCGGCCACTTCTCCGGCCTCGGGCTGACCAACGCGCTGATCATCGACGGCGCCGAGCTCAACGCCGGTTTCGCGACCGCGGCCCGCAACATTCCGAACATCGACGTGCTGCCGATCCAGGGCATCAACGTCTACGACATTCTCCGCCGCCAGAAGCTGGTGTTGACCAAGGCTGCGGTTGATGCGCTGGAGGCGCGCTTCAAATGAAGAACATCGATCCGCGCCACTACGACGTCATCATCTCTCCCGTCGTGACGGAAAAGGCGACGCTCGCCTCCGAGCACAACAAGGTGATGTTCAAGGTCGCCGGCAAGGCGACCAAGCCGCAGATCAAGGAAGCGGTCGAGAAGCTGTTCGACGTCAAGGTGAAGAGCGTCAACACTCTCGTTCGCAAGGGCAAGACCAAGGTGTTCCGCGGCAATCTCGGCTCGCAGTCGGACACCAAGCGCGCGATCGTGACCCTGGAAGAGGGCCACCGCATCGACGTGACTACCGGACTATAAGGCGCAACGACGATGGCATTGAAAACCTACAATCCCACGACGCCGGGCCAGCGCCAGCTGGTCATGGTCGATCGTTCGGCGCTCTACAAGGGCAAGCCGGTGAAGACCCTGACCGAGGGCAAGCTCGGCAACGGCGGTCGCAACAACACCGGTCGCATCACCGTGCGTTTCCGCGGCGGCGGCCACAAGAAGGCCTACCGCACCGTCGACTTCCGCCGCGACAAGGTGGACATGCCGGCGGTCGTGGAGCGGCTCGAGTATGATCCAAACCGCACCGCGTTCATCGCGCTGATCAAGTATCAGGACGGTGAGCTGGCCTACATCCTGGCGCCGCAGCGCCTGGCGGCAGGCGACACCGTCGTCGCCGGCAACTATGTCGACGTCAAGCCAGGCAACGTCATGCCGCTCGGCAACATGCCGGTCGGCACGATCGTGCACAACATCGAGCTGAAGATCGGCAAGGGCGGTCAGCTGGCGCGCTCCGCCGGCACCTACGCCCAGATCGTCGGCCGCGACCAGGACTACGTGATCGTCCGCCTGAACTCGGGCGAGCAGCGTCTCGTGCACGGCCGTTGCCGCGGCACGATCGGCGCGGTCTCGAACCCGGATCACATGAACATCTCGATCGGCAAGGCCGGTCGTACCCGCTGGCTCGGCTGGCGTCCGCACAACCGCGGCGTCGTCATGAACCCGATCGATCACCCGCACGGCGGTGGTGAAGGTCGTACCTCGGGCGGTCGCCACCCGGTTACTCCGTGGGGCAAGCCGACCAAGGGCAAGAAGACCCGCACCAACAAGTCGACCAACAAATTCATTCTCCTCAGCCGCCACAAGCGGAAGAAGTAAGGAACGCCGGACATGGTTCGTTCAGTCTGGAAAGGCCCGTTCGTCGAGGGTTCTCTGCTCAAGAAGGCAGATGCCGCGCGCTCGTCCGGCCGTCACGACGTTATCAAGATCTGGAGCCGCCGCTCGACCATCCTGCCGCAGTTCGTCGGCCTGACGTTCGGCGTCTATAACGGCCACAAGCACGTGCCGGTGGCAATCAACGAGGAAATGGTGGGTCACAAGTTCGGCGAGTTCTCGCCGACCCGGACCTTCCACGGCCATTCGGGCGACAAGAAAGCCAAGAAGGCTTGAGGATTAACCGATGAGCAAACCAAAGCGCGAACGTAGCCTCGCGGACAATGAGGCCAAGGCCGTCGCCCGCATGCTGCGCGTCAGCCCGCAGAAGCTCAACCTGGTGGCGCAGCTGATCCGCGGCCGCAAGGCGTCCGCTGCGCTCGCCGACCTGCAGTTCTCGCGTAAGCGGATCGCGGTCGATGTCAAGAAGTGCCTGGAATCGGCGATCGCGAACGCCGAGAACAACCATGACCTCGAGGTTGACGATCTGGTCGTCGCCGAGGCGCATGTCGGCAATGGCATCGTGATGAAGCGTTTTGCTCCGCGCGGCCGTGGCCGTTCGGGCCGTGTGTTCAAACCGTTCTCGCACCTGACCATCGTGGTTCGTCAGGTCGAGGCCGAGGCAAGCGCCTAAGAAGGGCGCAGGAGAAGACGATGGGTCAAAAGATCAATCCAATCGGGCTGCGTCTCGGCATCAACCGGACCTGGGACTCCCGTTGGTTCGCCGGCAAGCAGGAATACGGCAAGCTGCTGCACGAGGACGTCAAGATCCGCGAGATCCTGCACAAGGAGCTCAAGCAGGCGGCCGTCGCCCGCATCGTGATCGAGCGTCCGCACAAGAAGTGCCGCGTGACGATTCATTCGGCCCGTCCGGGCGTCGTGATCGGCAAGAAGGGCGCCGACATCGACAAGCTGCGCAAGAAGGTTGCCGACATCACCTCGTCGGACGTCGTGATCAACATCGTCGAAATCCGCAAGCCTGAGCTCGACGCGACCCTGGTCGCTGAATCGATCGCCCAGCAGCTCGAGCGCCGCGTCGCGTTCCGCCGCGCCATGAAGCGCGCCGTGCAGTCGGCGATGCGTCTCGGTGCCGGCGGCATCCGCATCAACTGCTCGGGCCGTCTCGGCGGCGCCGAAATCGCGCGCATGGAGTGGTACCGTGAAGGTCGCGTGCCGCTGCACACGCTGCGCGCCGACGTCGACTACGGCGTTGCCACCGCGTTCACGACCTTCGGCACCTGCGGCGTCAAGGTCTGGATCTTCAAGGGCGAGATCCTCGAGCACGATCCGATGGCCCAGGACAAGAAGATGGCCGAGGGCGACAGCACGCCGCGTTCGCGCCGCGACGCCGCTTGAGGCAAAGCAGGAATTTGAGGGCTTAAAGCCATGATGCAACCTAAGAAAACGAAGTTCCGGAAGGCGCATAAGGGCCGTATCCACGGCGTTGCGACCTCTGGCGCGACGTTGGCGTTCGGCCAGTTCGGCCTGAAGGCGATGGAGCCTGAGCGCGTCACCGCCCGTCAGATCGAAGCCGCCCGCCGCGCGCTGACCCGTCATATGAAGCGCGCCGGCCGCGTCTGGATCCGCGTGTTCCCGGACGTGCCGGTGTCGAAGAAGCCCGCCGAAGTCCGCATGGGCTCCGGCAAGGGTGCCCCGGAATTGTGGGTGGTCCGGATCAAGCCGGGCCGCGTGATGTTCGAGATCGACGGCGTGCCGGTGCAGACCGCGAAGGAAGCGCTGTCGCTCGCCGCCGCCAAGCTGCCGATCAAGACGCGCTTCGTTGCGCGCATTGCGGAGTAATCGCCATGGCCGAGATGAAAGTTGAAGACATTCGCGCGATGAGCGACGACCAGCGGGAAGACGCGATCCTGAATCTGAAGAAGGAACGCTTCAACCTGCGTTTCCAGCGCGCCACCGGGCAGCTGGAGAACACCTCGCGGATGCGGGAAGCCCGCCGCGATATCGCTCGTATCAAGACCATCGCTGCCCAGCAGCGCGCGAAGAAGAAGTAAGGGGCCAGCTATGCCGAAACGTACTCTGCAGGGCGTGGTCGTCAGCGACAAGCAAGCCAAGACCATCGTGGTGCGCGTCGATCGCCGCTTCACCCACCCGATCTACAAGAAGACGATCCGCCGTTCCAAGAACTACCACGCGCACGACGAGAACAACCAGTTCAAGCCGGGCGACATGGTCTGGATCGAGGAATCGAAGCCGATCTCGAAGCTGAAGCGCTGGACCGTGGTCCGGGGCGAACACAAGAAAACGGCCTGATTACCTCGGCCTGGCCGAGGGAATTCAGGGAAATTTTGAGCGCGCTGAAGCGCAGAAAGAGGACGAGGTGCATCAATGATTCAGATGCAGACCAACCTCGACGTGGCCGATAATTCAGGCGCACGCCGTGTCATGTGCATCAAGGTTCTTGGAGGTTCCAAGCGCCGCTATGCCACCGTGGGCGACGTTATCGTTGTGTCGATCAAGGAAGCCATTCCGCGTGGCAAGGTGAAGAAGGGCGACGTGATGAAGGCCGTCGTGGTCCGGGTCCGCAAGGACATCCGTCGCGCCGACGGTTCGGTCATCCGTTTCGACCGCAACGCCGCCGTGCTGATCAACAATCAGTCCGAGCCGGTCGGCACCCGTATCTTCGGGCCGGTGCCGCGCGAGCTGCGCGCCAAGAACCACATGAAGATCATTTCGCTCGCGCCGGAGGTGCTGTGATGGCTGCCAAGATCCGCAAGGGCGACAAGGTGATGGTGCTCACCGGCCGCGACAAGGGTCGCACCGGCGAGGTGTTCGAGGTGCGTCCGGACGAGAACAAGGCTCTCGTTCGCGGCATCAACATGGTGAAGCGTCACCAGAAGCAGACCCAGACCCAGGAAGGCGGCATCATCTCCAAGGAGATGCCGATCGACCTTTCGAACATTGCGTATGTCGGCAAGGACGGAAAGCCGACCCGCATCGGGTTCAAGATTCAGGCCGATGGCAAGAAGGTTCGTGTTGCCAAGAGCTCGGGAGCAGAGATCGATGGCTGATACAGCTTACACGCCGCGTCTGCGCGCGGAGTACGACAAGAAGATCCGCGGCATGATGACCGAGAAGTTCGGTTATGCCAACGTGATGCAGGTGCCGCGCCTCGACAAGGTCGTGCTCAACATGGGCGTGGGCGACTCCGTCAACGACCGCAAGAAGGCCGAGACCGCCGCCGCCGAGCTGACCCAGATCGCCGGCCAGAAGGCGATCGTAACCTATTCGCGGATCGCGATCGCGACCTTCAAGCTGCGTGAGAACCAGCCGATCGGCTGCAAGGTCACGCTGCGCAAGACCCATATGTACGAGTTCATCGACCGCCTGGTGAACGTGGCGCTGCCCCGCGTCCGCGACTTCCGCGGCCTGAACCCGAAGAGCTTCGACGGCCGCGGCAACTATTCGCTCGGTATCAAGGAGCACATCATTTTCCCCGAGATCGACTTCGACAAGGTCTCGGAAGCGCGTGGCATGGACATCACGGTCTGCACCACCGCCAAGACCGACGACGAGGCGCGCGCCTTGTTGACCGCTTTCAATTTCCCGTTCCGGCAGTGAGTAGCTGAGCCAAAGCCACTCAAACGCGGATACCCAGGAGCCAAGCATGGCAAAGAAGAGTTCAGTCGAGAAGAACAACCGGCGCAAGCGGATGGCGAAGAACGCCAGCCCGCGCCGCGAGAAGCTGAAGGCGATCATCGCCGACAAGACCAAGCCCATGGAAGAGCGCTTCGCGGCGACGCTGAAGCTCGCCGAGATGCCGCGCAACTCGTCGCCGACGCGCATCCGCAACCGTTGCGAGCTGACCGGGCGTCCGCGCTCGAACTATCGCAAGAACAAGCTCTCGCGCATCGCGCTGCGTGAACTCGGCTCCAAGGGCCTGGTTCCCGGCCTCGTGAAGTCGAGCTGGTAAGGGAGGGTCGGAACAATGTCTACGCACGATCCGATCAGCGATCTCATCACCCGCATCCGCAACGCGCAGATGCGCTCCAAGTCCAAGGTCTCGAGCCCCGGCTCGAAGATGCGCGCCAACGTGCTCGAGGTGCTGAAGTCCGAGGGTTACATCCGCGGCTACGCCAGCGTCGAACATGCCTCGGGCCGCAGCGAGCTCGAGATCGAGCTGAAGTATTTCGACGGCGAGCCCGTCATCCGCGAGATCGAGCGGGTGTCGAAGCCGGGCCGCCGCGTTTACGCCTCGGTGAAGAACCTGCCGCGCGTGAACAACGGTCTCGGCATTTCGGTGTTGTCGACGCCGAAGGGAATCATGGCTGACCACCAGGCGCGCGACGCCAACGTGGGCGGCGAAGTTCTCTTCACGGTGTTCTGAGGAAGGATTTTACGATGTCACGTATCGGCAAAAGGCCGGTGGCGATCCCGTCGGGTGTGACGGCAAGCGTCGAGGGCCAGACGGTGAAGGTGAAGGGGCCGAAGGGCCAGCTTCAGTTCGTCGTGCATGACGACGTCGAGGTGAAGTTCGAGAACGGCCAGGTCAAGGTCGCTCCGCGGGTCAAGACCAACCGCGCGCAGGCGATGTACGGCACCGCGCGCGCGCAGGTCGCCAACCTCGTCGAGGGCGTCACCAAGGGCTTCGAGAAGAAGCTCGAGATCACCGGCGTCGGCTACCGCGCCGCGATGCAGGGCAAGAACCTGCAGCTCGCGCTCGGCTACAGCCACGACGTGGTGTACGCGATCCCGGAAGGCATCACCATCGCGGTGCCGAAGCCGACCGAGATCACGATCACCGGCAACGATCCGCAGCGCGTCGGCCAGGTCGCCGCGGAGATCCGCGCCTACCGTCCGCCGGAGCCCTACAAGGGCAAGGGCGTGAAGTACGCCAACGAATTCATCTTCCGCAAGGAAGGCAAGAAGAAGTAACGGAGCCGGTCATGTCACTCAAGGTTACGAATGCCCGGCGCAAGCAGCGCGTGCGCCTTGCGCTTCGCCGCTCGGCAGGCGGCCGTCCGCGGCTGTCGGTGTTCCGCTCGTCCAAGCACATCTACGCCCAGGTCATCGACGACCAGAAGGGCGAGACGCTCGCTTCCGCCTCGTCGCTGGAGAAGACCATGCGCGACGCCGGCAAGACCGGCGCCGACATCGATGCGGCGAAGGCGGTCGGCAAGCTGCTCGCCGAGCGCGCGGCGCAGAAGGGTGTCAAGGAAGTCGTGTTCGATCGCGGCGCCTACATCTATCACGGGCGCGTCAAGGCGCTCGCGGATGCGGCGCGCGAAGGCGGATTGAGCTTCTAAACTTTACGAACGATGACGAGGAAAGAGGCGCAAGGCCTCCTAGAGATTGGAAAACACCATGGCAGGTGAACGCGAACGCGGCGGACGCGAACGGAGCAGGGAGCGCGAGGAGCGCGACAGCGAGTTCGTCGACAAGCTCGTCCACATCAATCGCGTGGCGAAGGTCGTCAAGGGCGGCAAGCGCTTCGGCTTTGCGGCGCTGGTCGTGATCGGCGACCAGAAGGGCCGGGTCGGGTTCGGCCACGGCAAGGCGCGCGAAGTTCCGGAAGCGATCCGCAAGGCGACCGAATCGGCGAAGCGCAACCTGACGCGCGTCGCGCTTCGCGAAGGCCGCACGCTGCATCACGACATCGCCGGCCGTCACGGCGCCGGCCGCGTCTACCTGCGTGCCGCTCCGGCCGGTACCGGCATCATCGCCGGCGGCCCGATGCGCGCGGTGTTCGAGACGCTCGGCATCCAGGACGTGGTGGCGAAGTCGATCGGCTCGTCGAATCCCTATAACATGGTTCGCGCGACGTTCGACGCGCTGAAGCATCAGGATTCGCCGCGCTCGGTGGCGGCACGCCGCAACATCAAGGTCTCCACCCTGCAGTCGCGCCGCGTCGGCGGCGACGCCGAAGTGGTGGCGGAATAACAACGCGCGCTTCTCGAAGCGCTATTCGGAGTTACTGTCATGGCCAAGGCCAGCAAGACCATCAAGGTCGAGCAGATCGGCAGCGCAATCCGCCGCCATCACTCGCAGCGTTCGACGCTGATCGGCCTCAAGCTCAACAAGATCGGCCGGGTCGCCGAGCTGCAGGATACCCCTGAAGTTCGCGGCATGATCAGCAAGGTTCAGCATCTCGTCCGCGTCGTCGGCGAGTAAGCAGAGATAAGGAGAAGGGCGATGAAGCTCAGCGATATCGCCGACAACGCCGGCTCGCGCAAGAAGCGCATGCGTGTCGGCCGTGGCATCGGTTCCGGCAAGGGCAAGACCTCGGGCCGCGGCGGCAAGGGCCAGACCGCGCGTTCGGGCGTCCGCGTCAAGGGTTTCGAAGGCGGCCAGATGCCGATGCATCGCCGTCTGCCGAAGCGCGGCTTCAACAACATCTTCCGGCTCGACTTCGCCGAGATCAATCTCGACCGTCTGCAGGAAGCGATCGACAACAAGCTGGTTGATGCGAGCGCGACGGTGAACGTCGAATCGCTGGTCAAGGCCGGCGTGCTGCGCCGCGCCAAGGACGGCCTGCGGCTGCTCGGCCGCGGCGAGATCAAGACCAAGCTGACCATCGAGGTGCACGGCGCTTCCAAGTCGGCCATTGCCGCGGTCGAGAAGGCCGGCGGCTCGGTCAAGATCCTGGCCCCCGCCAAGGAAGAAGGCGAGGCGGCGTAACATCTGCGTCATTGCCCGCGACGCGCGGGCAATCCGCAGATCGAATGATGGACTTATCGAGGCCGAGCACCAGATAATGTCCGGTGTCTGCCGGCGCCCAGGGAATTGATCTCTTTGGGGGCGCCGGCGAATGGGGCTCCGGGAGAAAGCCGAAACATGGTCTCAGCAGCCGAACAACTTGCCGCCAACCTCAATTTCGGACAGCTGGCGAAAGCCGACGAGCTGAAGAAGCGCATCTGGTTCACCCTGGGTGCGCTGCTTGTTTATCGGCTCGGCACCTACATCCCGCTGCCCGGCATCGATCCCAACATCTGGGAGCAGGTATTCCGCAGCCAGTCCGGCGGCATCCTCGGCATGTTCAACATGTTCGCCGGCGGCGGCATCCACCGCATGGCGATCTTCGCGCTGAACATCATGCCGTACATCTCGGCATCGATCATCGTGCAGCTGCTGACCACCGTGTCGCCGCAGCTCGAGGCGCTCAAGAAGGAAGGCGAGGCGGGCCGCAAGACGCTGAACCAGTACACCCGCTATCTGACGGTGATCCTGGCGCTGTTCCAGTCCTACGGCATCGCGATCGGCCTCGAAGGCGCCGGCAATGTCGTCAGCGACCCCGGCATGTTCTTCCGGATCTCGACCGCGATCACGCTGACCGGCGGCACCATGTTCCTGATGTGGCTCGGCGAGCAGATCACCTCGCGCGGCATCGGCAACGGTATCTCGCTGATCATCCTGTCCGGCATCGTCGCCGAGCTGCCGTCGGCGCTCGCCAACATGCTGGAACTCGGCCGCCAGGGTGCGATGTCGACCGGCCTGATCCTGATCGTCATCGTGATGGCGGTCGCCGTGATCGCCTTCATCGTGTTCATGGAGCGCGCGCAGCGCCGGCTTTTGATCCAGTATCCGAAGCGCCAGGTCGGCAACAAGATGTTCGAGGGCCAGTCCTCGCATCTGCCGCTCAAGCTCAACACCTCGGGCGTGATTCCGCCGATCTTCGCCTCGTCGCTGCTGCTGCTGCCGACCACGGTCGCGAACTTCAACGCCGGCAAGGGGCCGGAATGGTTCCAGTGGATCACGACCCAGCTCAGCCACGGCCGGCCGCTGTTCCTGTTCATGTATCTCGCGCTGATCGTGTTCTTCGCGTTCTTCTACACCGCGATCGTGTTCAATCCGACCGAGACCGCGGACAATCTGAAGAAGCATGGCGGCTTCATCCCGGGCATCCGGCCGGGCGAGCGCACCGCCGAGTATATCGACTATGTGCTGTCGCGCATCACGGTGCTCGGCGCGGTCTATCTCGCGATCGTCTGCCTGATTCCTGAAATTCTGATTTCCTACGCATCGGTCCCGTTCTACTTTGGCGGCACCTCGCTGTTGATCGTCGTCAGCGTGACGATGGATACGGTGTCGCAGGTGCAGGGCTATCTGCTCGCTCATCAGTATGAGGGGCTGATCAGGAAGTCGAAGCTCAGGGGAGGCCGCCGCCGCTGATCGCGGTTCGGCTTCGAACTCAAAACACAGGTGTGCGGACGTCGCCCACCTAGCCGGGGGGCGAAACAGATATGAGATTGATCCTTTTGGGGCCGCCGGGCTCGGGCAAGGGAACCCAGGCGCAGCGGCTGGTGCACAAGTACGGCATCGTCCAGCTCTCGACCGGTGAGATGCTGCGCGCTGCGGTCGCCGCGGGCACGCCGGTCGGCTTGCAGGCCAAGGAGATCATGGCCAATGGCGGGCTGGTTCCAGACGAGGTCGTGGTGGGAATCATCGCCGACCGGATCGAGGAGCCCGATGCCAAGAAGGGGTTCATTCTCGACGGCTTCCCGCGCACCGTGCCGCAGGCCGAGGCGCTCGACGATCTGCTCCGGAAAAAGCACCTCAAGCTCGACGCGGTGGTTGAGCTCCGCGTCAACGAGAGCGCGCTGCTCGCCCGCGTTGAGAAGCGTGCCGAGGAAACCCGCGCGCGCGGCGAGGAAGTCCGCCTCGACGACACGCCGGAAGTGCTGACCAAGCGCCTGGCGCAGTACCGTTCGCTGACGGAGCCGCTGATTCACTATTATTCGGAGCGGCGGAAGCTCCTGACGGTCGATGGCATGATGACCATCGAGCACGTCACACGCGAGATCAACCGGATCCTGACCGCACTCGGCGCGCTGGAACCGAAGGATCACGAGGATCACGCCCCGAAGGCGGCTAAAAAGGCCGCCAAGGCGGCCATGAAGGCCAGCAAGAAGCCGGCCAGGAAGGCAGCAAAACCAGCCAAAAAGGCCGCCAAATCGTCCCGGAAGGCTGCCAAGGCGCCCTCCAGGGCCAAAGTGACCAAGAAAACCGTGAAGAAAACCGTGAAGAAGGCCGTGAAGAAGGCCGTGAAGAAGGCGGTAAAGACGGCCGCCCGCGCCGCGAAAGCCCGCAAGGGAGCAAAGACGGCCAAAAAGGCGGCAAAAAAGCTCACGAAAAAGCGAGCTAAACGCTAGGAGCGGTTGACGAAACCGACATGAATCCTTTAATAAGCCCCGCATCCAAGTTGGATAGTTTTATGACGATGCCGGGCCCCGAAGGACATGAGGGGAGGGCGTCGTGTTCGCGTTTGTGGACACAAGCCCGAGAGAGCAAGCACTTGAGAAGCCCGTATCCGTGATGGATCGGCGACAGGAGAGAAGTCCGTGGCCCGTATTGCCGGCGTCAACATTCCTACCAACAAGCGCGTCCTGATCGCGCTTCAGTACATCCATGGCATCGGCCAGAAGAACGCGGCCGACATCGTGGAGAAGGTCAAGATCCCGCTGGACCGTCGCGTCAACCAGTTGACCGACCAGGAAGTCCTGCAGATCCGCGAAGTGATCGACCGCGACTATCTGGTCGAGGGCGACCTCCGTCGTGAGGTCGGCATCAACATCAAGCGGCTGATGGACCTCGGCTGCTACCGCGGCCTGCGTCATCGCCGCGGTCTGCCGGTGCGCGGCCAGCGCACCCACACCAATGCGCGCACGCGCAAGGGGCCGGCCAAGGCGATCGCCGGCAAGAAGAAGTAAGTTTTGCGAATTGCAGGTGGGGAGTAGCGAATGGAAATTCGCTACTCGCCATTTGCGTTTTGAGGTGTAGCCGCTGGCACTACGGCGGCGTCGAGATCACAGGAAAGGTTTGAAATGGGCAAGGAAGCCACCCGCGTACGCCGCCGCGAACGCAAGAACATCGCCTCCGGCATCGCGCACGTGAATTCGTCGTTCAACAACACGACCATCACCATCACCGACGCGCAGGGCAACACCATTGCCTGGTCGTCGGCCGGCACCATGGGCTTCAAGGGCTCACGCAAGTCGACCCCCTATGCCGCGCAGGTCGCGGCGGAAGACGTCTCCAAGAAGGCGCAGGAACACGGCATGCGCACGCTTGAGGTTGAAGTGGCCGGCCCGGGTTCGGGCCGTGAGTCGGCGCTCCGTGCGCTGCAGGCTGCGGGCTTCACCGTCACCTCGATCCGCGACGTGACCACCATCCCGCACAATGGCTGCCGTCCGCGCAAGCGTCGGCGCGTTTGATCTGTAAGTCGCGGGCGGCCTCTGGCCGCCCTGCGATGGTTTTTGGAATTGACCGCGCGGACTGATCCGCGATCTCCAACGCCGGGTTCGGCCATTCGATTTGGCCCTGTGACCGGCAAATGGGTGAAACAGTGACGATCCAGAAAAATTGGCAAGAACTCATTCGACCGAACAAGCTGCAGGTGACGCCGGGCTCGGACGCGAGCCGGTTCGCCACCGTGGTCGCCGAACCGCTCGAGCGTGGCTTCGGCCAGACGCTCGGCAACGCGCTGCGCCGCATCCTGTTGTCCTCGCTGCAGGGCGCGGCGGTGCAGTCGGTGCATATCGACGGCGTGCTGCACGAGTTCTCCTCGATCGCCGGTGTCCGTGAAGACGTCACCGACATCGTCCTCAACATCAAGGACATCTCGATCAAGATGCAGGGCGAAGGCCCGAAGCGCATGGTCGTGAAGAAGCAGGGCCCGGGTGCCGTCACCGCCGGCGACATCCAGACCGTCGGCGATGTCACGGTGCTCAACCCCGACCTACAGCTCTGCACGCTGGACGACGGCGCCGAGATCCGCATGGAGTTCACGGTCACGACCGGCAAGGGCTATGTCGCCGCCGAGCGCAACCGTCCCGAGGATGCTCCGATCGGCCTGATCCCGGTCGACAGCCTGTTCTCGCCGGTCCGCAAGGTCTCCTACAAGGTCGAGAACACCCGTGAGGGCCAGATCCTCGACTACGACAAGCTGACCATGACGATCGAGACCAACGGCGCGATCACGCCGGAGGACGCGGTGGCCTACGCCGCGCGCATCCTGCAGGATCAGCTCAACGTGTTCGTCAACTTCGAAGAGCCGCGCAAGGAAGTCACGCAGGAGATCATCCCCGATCTCGCGTTCAACCCGGCGTTCCTCAAGAAGGTCGACGAGCTCGAGCTGTCGGTGCGTTCGGCAAACTGCCTGAAGAACGACAACATCGTCTACATCGGCGACCTCGTGCAGAAGTCGGAAGCCGAAATGCTCCGCACCCCGAACTTCGGCCGCAAGTCGCTGAACGAGATCAAGGAAGTGCTGGCCCAGATGGGTCTGCACCTCGGCATGGAAGTGCCGGGCTGGCCGCCGGAAAACATCGACGAGCTCGCCAAGCGCTTCGAGGATCACTACTGATCCGTTTTCACCGTCGTGGCCGGAAAACTTCCGGCCACGATTTTTTACCCAGCATGATCCCGGAAAAGTGCGGAGCGGTTTTCCGGCGAGGATCATGCTCAAAGAGATAGCAAAAGCGCGCTAAGGCGCTTTTGCGGGCGAACGCAGGATGCCCACCTGCAAAACTTGTCGCTGAACCACCGCGGCAGAATTGAAGAAGGAATAAGTCAATGCGTCACGGCAAGGTTCATCGGAAGCTCAACCGCACCGCCGAGCACCGGCGTGCGATGTTCGCCAACATGGCGGCCGCGCTGATCAAGCACGAGCAGATCGTCACCACGCTGCCGAAGGCCAAGGAGCTGCGGCCGATCGTCGAGAAGCTCGTCACCCTCGGCAAGAAGGGCGGCCTCGCCCTGCGCCGTCAGGCGATCTCGGAGCTGCGCGACGTCGACCAGGTCAAGAAGCTGTTCGACACGCTGGCGACCCGCTACAAGGACCGCCAGGGCGGCTACACCCGCATCATCAAGGCCGGCTTCCGCTACGGCGACAACGCGGCGATGGCCGTGATCGAGTTCGTCGACCGCGACGTCGACGCCAAGGGCCAGGACTCCGGTCCGGCCCAGGACAAGGAAGCCGAGGCGGCGTAAGCCCCGCCTAGGGTCAGTTTTGAAAGCGGCGCCTTCGGGCGCCGTTTTTATTTGGTGGCCACGTTCCATCCCCGTCGTCCTGGCGAAAGCCAGGACCCATTACCCCAAATCTAGATTGTTGCGCGACGCTGGGGCTCAAATCCTTCTCATAATCACCTGCGGTGGTAATGGATCCTGGCTTCCGCCAGGACGACGAGGTGTGTTCTATTTCCTCACGCATCGGTGAGATGCAATTGCGGCGCTCCATGCCGCGCCCGATATGTCCGTCGACATCAATGGAGATGACAGATGAAAATCGACCTTTCCGGAAAGACTGCACTGGTGACCGGCTCGACCGCGGGCATTGGCAATGCCATCGCAAGGGGGCTGGCCGAAACCGGCGCCGAGGTCGTCGTCAACGGCCGCGGTCAGGCCAAGGTCGATGCCGCGATTGCCGCGATCACGAAGGCAGTACCGGGCGCGAAGCTCCGCGGCATTGCCGCCGACGTGTCGAGCGCTGCCGGTTGCAAGGCGCTGCTCGCGGCGCTGCCGGACGTCGACATCCTCGTCAACAATGCCGGCATCTTCGAGCCGAAGCCGTTCTTCGACATTCCCGACGAGGATTGGAGCCGCTTCTACGAGGTCAACGTGATGTCGGGCGTGCGGCTGTCGCGCGGCTACATGCAGGGTATGCTGAAGCGCAACTGGGGCCGCATCGTCTTCATCTCCTCGGAGTCGGGCCTCAATATTCCGACCGAGATGATTCACTACGGCATGACCAAGACCGCGCAGCTTGCGATCGCGCGCGGTCTCGCCGAGCTGACCAAAGGCACCGCCGTGACCGTCAACTCGGTGCTGCCCGGACCGACCATGTCCGAGGGCGTCGAGACCTTCGTCAAGGATCTCGCCAAGCAGAACGGCCAATCGGTCGAGGAGGCGGCCTCCAACTTCGTCAAGCAGCACCGGCCGACCTCGCTGCTGCAGCGCTTTGCCAGCACTGAGGAGATCGCCAATCTCGTGGTCTATGTCTGCTCCAGGCAGGCGTCGGCGACCAACGGCGCCGCGCTGCGCGCCGAGGGCGGCATCGTCAACACGATCGCATGAGGCCGCATGCCGGCCTATGTGATCTCCGAAGTCGAGATGCGCGACGTCGCGGGGTTCGAGGCCTATCGGATGCTGGCGGCGAACACCATCGCACAATATGGCGGGCGCTACGTCGTGCGCGGCGGTACAGTCGAGGTGGTGGAGGGCGGTCCACCACCGAACGCGATCGTCATCGTCGAATTTCCGACCATGGCGCGCCTGCGCGAATGGTACGCGTCACCGGAATACGCCGAAGCGTTGAAGCTTCGCGCAACCGCGCTGGAGCGACGCCTGCTGTTCGTCGAGGGCGTGCCGCCGATCTAGCTATCCCTTCGCGCCGTCCAGGAATTCGCTGAAGCCGGCGGGACGGTAGGGGCCGAAGCAAATCTGCTCCAGCACGCCAATTGCCGTGTGGCCGCCCTGGCGGGCGCGGACCACCTGCTGCACGTGCACATTCTCGCGGGCCAGCGGATCCAGCGTCGATGGATCGAACGACTCGCCGCCGATCTCGAGCTCGCCCTTCCATATGCCCTGGCCCCATTGCGGATGGCCGTAGCCGAGGCCCTTCATCTGGAATTTGAGGATCGGGTCGAGCGCGATGGTCGTGGTGTGGCCGTCGATATCGACGAGGTCGATTTCAGCCGACTGCGCGAGCCGGGTGTGCGGCACGTATTTGACGCGATGCCGCGCGGTCGCCATGCGGCGGTCGAGGCCGTCGACCACGCCGGGAATCTCGGCCTCGCATCGGTAGAGCGGCGCGGTGATGCCCTCGCGGACCAGCGCCTCGCCCTGCGTCCCGTCGAAGAAGATCGCGTGCGAGATGTGGTCGTCCCAGACCAGCGGCGCCCAGAGGAAGAACACGCTCGGCGGCGGCATCGGCGCGCCTCCGACGTCGCGTTCGCCGACATTGCGCACGCCCCAGGAGCGATCCTTGATGCCGTAACAGGTGCGATCGTCGACCTTGATCCCGCCATCGGGGTGGCTGATGACACCGCTCCAGCGGCCGAACTGGTCGAACCGGGTCGAATCCATCGCGCGGCGGCCGCCCGACCAAAGCGTCTGGCGCGCTTCCTGGATCGCGGCGGTGCGCGCGGAGAAGGTCAGGTCGCAGGCAAGGCCCGTCGCATTGTCGTCGAGCACCACCCGGGTCCGCAGCATCGGCTCGAGCACTTCGAGCCTGAACGGACCGACCTGCATCTCGGTGCGCTCGATCGGGGCGCGCCGCGAACCGTAGAAGCAGTGCTGTCGTCCGCCGCGTTCCACGACGCTGAAGGCACAATCGAGGATCTTGCGGTGCGGGTAGATCGCAATGCCGATCCCGAAATAATACGCGCCGTCGGCGGTGTAGCCGTTGAACCAGGTCCGGTCATAGACATTGCGGTCGCTGGTCGAGGGAACCGCGATCGGCTCCGGCGTCTGGTGGATGGGGAAATCGTCCAGTTTGTTGAGCACGCCGATCCCTTTCGATGTCCTGACGCATTGTATCCACTTCGCTCGAAAGCGCGTCAGTCCTGCCAGTATGAAAAACTGTCGTGGTCCAGGGCTTGCGCGCAGGCGCCGCGGGTCATTTTCAGGAACAGCGCGTCGCCGCGCTCGGAGCGCTGGACGCTGAGCGCGGAGACGACGCCCATCATGATGCCATGCAGCGTGTAGCGCCGATAGTCCCGCCAGCAACGATCCCACTCATAGTCCCGCACGCCGCGCCGGATCAGTTCCGAATGATAGAACCGCACCAGGTCGGCCTCATGAAGCCGCCGTTCGGATGGATCGATGCCGGCCGAGAGGAAATAGGCGACGTCGACGATTCCCGGGCCCACTGTCAGTGTCTGCCAGTCCAGCGTCGCCATCGGATGGGTATTGCCGCGGACGTCGAACAGCATGTTGTCGAGCCGGAAATCCGCATGCTGGAGGGTTCGCGGCGCCGATCGATCGGACTGGTAGCGCAATAGCGCGTCCGGAAGCCGGTCGATCAGATCAAGGAATTCCGGCTCGATCACGCCGCGATATCGCTCCTTGTAGTGACCGATGATGCCGGGCAGCACCGCGCGAAGGTCTCTGCGCCGGCTTGCGGCCATCACGAAGCATTGCACCGCATCGAGGCTCGGGTCATTCCATCGCGGCGCATGCAACGCCGCGGCCTCGGTCATGGCCATCTGGCTGTCGGCGATCGAGCATCCGGCGAGCTGATCGCCCGGACGTGCGGGCGCGAGGTCCTCCAGGATCAGGGTGAAGTCGTCGGTCGCCGGATCGATTTCGGCAAGAATCGGCCGCGGGGTGTGAATGGCGACGGTCGCCGCCAGCTCGCGATAGAACGCGACCTCGCGGACGTAAAGCGTGTGCGCGGAACCGGAGCGGCGGCTGTCGGGATCTGCGGCCGGGAATTTGCCGACGACGCTCAAGGGAGCGTTCGGCTCGTCACCGTCATAGGTCAGACGAAATCGATAGCTGTCGCCGACGAGGCCATTGCCGACCGGCTTGCAGGCGAGATCGACGACCCTGACCTGGTCGATCACACCGGCTTCGCGCAGCGCCCGCGTCATCCACTCCGGATCGATCCGCGACGGATCGGCCGTGAGCAAATTCATCGGTTTCCTCCCATCCCCGTGGGCGTCACCACCGCTCCAGCTGCGTCCTGCGCGGCCGGATTGAGGACGGGGTGATCGTTGCGCAAATCATACAGGCGATGCCGTGGCTTTGGCAAAAGCCGCGGCGGGCCTGTGGGGATATCATGCCCGGGATGTTTCCCCGGGCATGAGGAAGCGGACGTGAGGAGCCTTACCAGCCTTCCAGCACGATCTTGCCGCGTGACTTGCCGCTTTCCAGCAAAGCGTGAGCGCGCTTGAGGTTGGCGGCGTTGATGGTACCGAAGGTCTGGTCGAGCGTGGTGCGCAGCACGCCCTTGTCGATCAGGTCGGCGACATCGTTGAGCAGATGATACTGCGCGATCATGTCGGGCGTCTGGAACGACGAGCGCGTGAACATCGATTCCCAGTGCACCGACACCGCCTTGCCCTTGAACGCGGCGACGTTGAATTCCGGCGGATCGTCGATCAGGCCGAACTTGCCCTGCGGCGCGATGAAGTCGGCGATCGACTTGTAGTGCTGGTCGGTGAAGGTGAGGCTGGCGACGAGGCCGACCGGCGGCAGCCTCAAGCTCTCGATCTGCTCCTTCATCGGCTGCGAGTGATCGATCACCGCATGGGCGCCGAGATCGCGGCACCACTTTTGCGACTCCGGCCGCGTTGCGGTCGCGACCACGGTCAGCCCGGTGAGGCGGCGCGCAAGCTGGATCAGGATCGAGCCGACACCGCCGGCGCCGCCGGTGATCAGAAGCGTGCGCGGGTCGAGGCTCTTGCCCGGCACCGCGCCGAGCCGGTCGAACAGCAGCTCCCACGCGGTGATCGAGGTCAGGGGCAGGGCGGCGGCCTGCGCGAAGGACAGCGACGCCGGCTTGTTGCCGACGATGCGTTCATCGACCAGATGAAATTCCGAATTGGTGCCCTGGCGCAGGATCGAGCCCGCGTAAAACACCTCGTCGCCGGGCTTGAAGAGCGAGACGTCGGGCCCGACCGCGTCGACCACGCCGGCCGCGTCGAAGCCGAGGATCTTGTATCCGCCGTCGGTCGGCGCCGCGCGCTTGCGCACCTTGTAGTCGACCGGATTGGCCGAGATGGCCTTCACCGCGACGCGGATGTCGCGCCCCTTCGGCTCGGGCTTGGCGATCTCGAAATCGACGAGCGAATCCGCCGCCTCGATCGGCAGCGATTTTTGGTATCCGACGGCCTTCATGCCTGGTCTCCGTGTGGGCGATTGCCTGCCGATTAACTGTCGCGCTGGCGTCCATTTGGCAAGTACTGTAAAAACAGGGAACTAGTCCCTGTTTGTATACTATTGGGAAAATACTGCATGAAACGGAAGAATTTCGCGCGCCGGCCGGGCTGCGCGGTCGAGGCGGCCCTCGACCTGATCGACGGCAAATGGAAGGGCGTGATCCTGTATCATTTGCAGGCCGGCACCCAGCGCTTCGGCGAGTTGCGGCGGCGGATGCCCGGCATCACCCAGCGCATGCTGACCAAGCAGCTGCGCGCGCTCGAGGACGATGGCCTCGTGATCCGCAAGGTCTATGCCGAGGTGCCGCCACGGGTCGAATACACGCTTTCCGAACTCGGCGAGAGTCTGCGCCCGGTGATCGATATTCTGAAAGCCTGGGGCGAGGGCCATCAGGAGCGGCTGTCCTGCGCGCCGGCGCCGGAGGTCATTGTGAAGAAGTCGAAGCGCGCGGCCTGAAAGCATGTTCGCGCGACGCGCTCCGCTTCACCTCGCCCCGCGTGCGGCAGGGCAATCGCATATGGAATGAACCGATTCTTCCGCACCGTCATGGCCGGGCTTGTCCCGGCCATCCACGTCTTTCTTCGCCTGGAAACAAAGACGTGGATGCCCGGGACAAGCCCGGGCATGACGAATTTGTGGAGCGACCGAGCTCATATGCGATAGCCCTGCCCGCAAGCGGGAGAGGGAACGCAGTTTCGATGCCGCTACGGCTCGATGATTTCAAGCATTTCAGAGCAACAAAAACGGCCGGAGCAATGCCTCGGCCGTTTGCCGTCGACGACAGATCAGCTCGCCTCAGAACGCAACCTGCGTACGCAGCGCGACCGCGTCGAACTTCGAGCCGACGTCCGCAGCCGAGGTCGCCGAGGCCTGCTTGGCGATATCGCCGTGCAGGTAGTTCAGCATGAAGCGGACGTTGTTGTTGACGTACCAGTTCAGCGCAGCGGTGTAGACGGTCTGCCGGCCGCCCGCGATGCCGACCGCCTGCGCGATCTGATCGTTGAGGTCCATCGTGCTGACGCGGCCGGCGATTTCCCAGGCGCCCCAGCCGCCGCCGGCGAGCGAGAACGGATCATGCGGCTTGATCCCGCTATAGGAGGCCGTTGCCGGATTGTAGGCGTGGTTCTCGCCGGTCAGCACGTAGCCGACCTGCGCGTAACCGCCGTCGAACTTCAGGCTCGGCGCGCCGAACGGCGGCAGTCCGGTGTTCGCGGAGCGATCGACATTGAACCAGTAATATTCGCCCTGCGCGATGAACGGGCCATAGGTCGCTGCCGCCTCGACGCCGTAGACCTGCGCGCCGGAGACATTGGCGATCGCACCGGTCGAGATCAGCGTCGTCGGATCGATGCGCAGCTCGGGCCGGTCGCTGAGCGTGAGCGTCTGCGCCTGCGTGAGCTGGTTGCGCGGCGGCTGCACCAGCCATTCCGCATCGGCGCCAATGTGCACCGAATAGTTCTTGCCGCTGATCGGATTGCCGGCGACGCGGATGACGCTGCCATACTGCTCGGACGTGCCGGCCGGCGAGGCGGAGGACGCGGAGTGGATGGCGCCCGACGTCGGTCCGGTGACATAGCCGCCGATCCAGAACTGGTCGTTCCACCAGCGGGTGCCGGCGGCCGAACGGAAGTCACCGGCGGCGATGTTCTGTGCGATGATGCCGACCGAGGCGCGCTCCATGAACAGGATGTCGTTGGAGCTGGTCGCTTCGTCGAGTGTCCACGGCACGTCCATGATGCCGCCTTCGATCGCCATCTTGCCGCCGAACGGCTTGAAGCCGGTGTAGCTCAGATACGCATTCTCGATGCCCGAGGTGCCGCCGCCGGGTAGCGATCCCGGCGCCGCGCCGCCGAAGCCGTCGGACGAGCCGCCGAAATCGTAGATCAGCGAGTAATTCCAGTCGCCGAAGAATTTGCCGACGATGCCGATGCGTGCGCGGCGGACGTTCTCGCCGCTGTCGAGCTTCTGCGGCGAGGTGCCTGCGGTGTTCGGACGATAGTCATAGCCGCCGACATCCCAGTGCACGCGGCTCGTGATCGCAACGCAGTTCTGTTCGTCGGCGGTGCAGATCGTCGGCCGGTTGTTCGGCATCGTCACCACGACGCCGGACGGCGCGACCGGGCCCTTCACCGGGATCGCGGCGTTGGCGGTCGCCACCCGCGCGGCCTTGGCATCCGCCGCCTTCGCATTGGCGTTTGCGCTGGCTGCGCTTGCGGTATTGGCGTTGGTCTGCTTCTGCAGTTTGTCGAGCTTCTGCTCGAGCATCTTCAGCTGCTGCTTCAGCAGCGCGATCTCCGCATCGCTGCCGCCTCCGGCCGATTGCGAATAGGCCGGCGAGGCGGCAAGCGCCCCTGCCAGGCCTATGGCGATTGCACTGACTTTTGTTGCACCCATTGTGCACCCCTGTTGTGTTTGAATTCCCCACTCACTCACTGAACGGTCCTAGGAGCGTATCGTGACTGACGCACGACAGTGCTTCCGGGCATCGCAGTTCCGCTTGTGGTCCGCAGGCAACAAGCGGAGCGGCGCAGTGAGATGACAGCCATCATAGAAGCTTGGCGGCGCGCTTCAACGCGGCCGCCGCGGGTTGTGCACCGGTACGGCGGGGGGCCAGTTATCCGGCCGGGCGCCCTTCAATTGCCCGGCGAACACGCCTATATTCCGGCGTTTCCACGAGAGGTGAGAATGCTCCGACCTGTCCGCTTTGCTGCCGTATCCGCTCTGTGCACGTTGGCCTTCATGGGGAATCTTTCCGCAGTCGCGGCCCAGGACCGCCGCGTGCCGTCCTCGCAGGCCGAGCTGCAATTGTCCTATGCGCCGATCGTGCAGCGGGTGCAGCCGGCGGTGGTCAATGTCTACGCCGCCAAGACCGTGCAGAACCGCAATCCATTTCTGGATGACCCGATTTTTCGCCGGTTCTTCGGCGTGCCGGGACAGCAGCCCGAGCAGATGCAGCGCTCGCTCGGCTCCGGCGTGATGGTCGATGGCTCTGGCCTCGTGGTCACAAACAATCACGTGATCGAGGGCGCCGATCAGGTGAAGGTCTCGCTCGCCGACAAGCGCGAATACGAGGCCGAGATCGTGCTGAAGGACAGCCGTACCGACCTCGCGGTGCTGCGCCTGAAGGACACCAACAAGGAGAAGTTCGCGACCCTCGACTTCGCCAATTCCGACCAGCTGCAGGTCGGTGACGTCGTGCTCGCGATCGGCAATCCGTTCGGCGTCGGCCAGACCGTGACGCACGGCATCATCTCGGCCCTAGCGCGCACTCAAGTCGGGATCACGGATTATCAATTCTTCATTCAGACCGACGCCGCGATCAATCCCGGCAATTCCGGCGGCGCGCTGGTCGACATGACCGGCCGGCTCGCCGGCATCAACACTGCGATCTTCTCGCGCTCCGGCGGTTCGCAGGGCATCGGCTTTGCGATCCCCGCCAACATGGTGCGCGTCGTGGTGGCCTCCGCCAAGAGCGGCGGCAAGAATGTGAAGCGGCCATGGCTCGGCGCGCGGCTGCAGGCGGTGACGCCGGAGATTGCCGAGACGCTCGGGCTGAAGCTGCCGTCTGGCGCGCTGGTCGCCAACGTCGCGCCGAACAGCCCGGCGGCGAAGGCGGGCTTGAAGCTCTCCGACCTGATCGTCGGGATCGACGGCACGCCGATCGACGATCCCAACGCGTTCGACTACCGCTTCGCGACCCGTCCGCTCGGCGGCAACGCGGAGATCGAGGTGCAGCGCGCCGGCAAGCCGGTGAAGCTCACCATACCGCTGGAGACCGCGCCCGACACCAACCGCGACGAGATCGTGCTGACCGCGCGCTCGCCGTTCCAGGGCGCGAGGGTCGCCAACATCTCGCCGGCGCTGGCCGACGAACTGCATCTCGACGCCGGTGCCGAGGGCGTGGTGGTGACTGATCTCGCCGGTGACGGCACCGCGGCCAATGTCGGCTTCCAGAAGGGCGACATCATCCTCGCGGTCAATAACGAGAAGATCGTGCGGACCAGCGACCTCGAGAAGGCATCGAAGACGGGGACGCGGGTCTGGCGCATCACGCTGGTGCGCGGCGGCCAGCAGATCAACGTGACGCTCGGCGGATGAGCCCCAAGCAACCGCGAGAGGCCGGCAACCTGTTCGCCGCGGCGGGGATGGAGCAGGACGCCCCACACCCTCTGCCGGACCGGCTGCGCCCGCGCACGCTGGCCGATGTCGTCGGCCAGGATCACATCCTCGGCCCCGACGGCGCGCTGACGCGGATGCTGGAGACGCGCACGCTGGGCTCGCTGGTGTTCTGGGGACCGCCCGGCACCGGCAAGACTACCGTGGCGCGGCTTCTGGCCGACGCCACCGAGCTGCATTTCGAGCAGATCTCCGCGGTGTTCTCCGGCGTCGCCGATCTCAAGAAGGCGTTCGATGCTGCGCGTGCCCGTCGCGAGACCGGCAAGGGCACGCTGCTGTTCGTCGACGAGGTGCATCGTTTCAACCGCGCGCAGCAGGATTCCTTCCTGCCCGTGATGGAGGACGGCACGGTGGTGCTGGTCGGCGCCACCACGGAGAACCCGTCCTTCGAGCTCAACGCGGCGCTTTTGTCGCGCGCCCGCGTGCTGGTGTTTCACTCGCTCGATACGGCGGCGATCGAGAAACTGTTCGCCAATGCCGAGAAGATCGAGGGCAAGCAGCTGCCGCTCGATGCCGAAGCCCGCGCCGTGCTAGTGCGGATGGCCGATGGCGACGGCCGCGCCTCGCTGACATTGGCCGAAGAGGTCTGGCGCGCCGCCCGCAAGGGCGAGGTGTTCAACGCCGAGCAGTTGCAGGCCATCCTGCAGCGCCGCGCGCCGATCTACGACAAATCGGCCGACGGCCATTACAACCTGATCTCGGCGCTGCACAAGTCAGTGCGCGGCTCCGATCCGGATGCGGCGCTGTATTATCTCGCACGCATGCTCGATGCCGGCGAGGACCCGCTGTTCCTGGCGCGGCGCGTGGTGCGCATGGCGGTCGAGGATATCGGCCTTGCCGATCCGCAGGCGCTGGCGGTGTGCAACGCCGCCAAGGATGCTTACGATTTCCTCGGCTCGCCGGAGGGTGAGCTCGCGATCGCACAGGCCGTGGTCTATCTCGCCACCGCACCGAAATCGAACGCGGTCTACACCGCATTCGGCGCGGCGATGCAGACTGCGAAGCAGGGCGGCTCGCTGCTGCCGCCCAAGCACATTCTGAATTCGCCGACCAAGCTGATGAAGTCGGAGGGCTACGGCTCCGGCTATCAATATGATCACGACATGCCGGACGCATTCTCCGGCCAGGACTATTTCCCGGAAGCGCTGGGCCGCCAGACCTTCTACGATCCGCCCGACCGCGGCTTCGAACGCGAGATCCGCAAGCGGCTGGATTACTGGCAGCGGCTGCGCAAGGAACGGGGCGGGAGCTAGGGCAAGACGAGATTGGGCCGCGGCCGCGAATAGCGCGCGTTCCCGTTTCCACCTGCGGCGTGGAAGCGTCGGTTGCGGAGGCTCGCCAATGCCATATGCAACACCTTCGGGCGAGGAATACTTGCGTAACTTCGGAATATTAGAAATATATTCCTGATTTGCCCGACGTGTCAAGTTGCTTGGTGCCACGCCGATCGCCGCCGGCTCCTTTGCATGGGGTTGTTCTCGATATTTTGCCAGCGCCCGCTGCAACGGCCCATAACCTCATATTGCGCTGGCGTGTCACTTGACGCTCTTCACGAACTCCAGGATCTCGTCCGTCAGCCGCGTGTCCGGCGTGTTGATCGCATAGACCTCCGACATGTGGCTGTGCTGCGGCAGCATGAAGCTGCGGGCGCAGCCGCTCGGCCGCTTGCAGCTGGCCTGCTTCATGAGCTCGAACTGCTCGACGAAGCGCGGCGGATCGAGCTCGGCTGCGGTGATCAGGAACGGGATCGGGCTCGCGACCAGCCCTTGCAGCGAGGAGCGTTCGGCATAGCGCGAGGGGTCGGAGCCGTAATAGGCGAGCTCGGCGTCACCGGCCGGCGAGGCCGTCAGATCATAGATGCCCGACACCATGATCGCGCCGGCGAGGCCGCCGCCCTTCACCTTGTGAAATTCGCCATGGGAGACATAGCTCGCGACATGGATCGCGCCGGCCGATTGGCCCATCAGGAAGATGCGCCTGGGCTCGCCGCCGCGGGAGGCGATGTTTTCCGCAACCCACTGCACGATCGCACCGATGTCCTCCGGGCCTGCCGGCCACGGAAAGGCCGGCGCCAGGCGATAGGTGGCATTGACGCCGACGAAGCCGTTCTTGACCGCCCACAGCATGATGTTGTCGTAGAACGGGCTGCCGGGCGCGCGCTTGTTGCCCGCGACGAAGCCCCCGCCATGGATGTAGATCAGCACGGGTCGTGCGGGCGCCGCCGTCTCCGGCGTGAACACGTCGAGCAGATGCCGGTCGGCGGGGCCGTATTTGAGGTCGCGCTCGACCTTGACGCCCTGATAGGGCTCCTTCTGTTGCAGCGGCGCGTAGAGTGCAGCGGTCTTGGGTGGGTCGATGACGCGGCCGAGTTCCAGGAGCTTCCAGGCCAGATCTTCCGGCATCGCGGCTTCGGGCATCGGGCTTTGCTGGGCGAGCGCAGGGTCCGTGAGCATCAGGGCCGCCGCCAAAGCCGATATCGCCAGTCTCATTCCAGGGCCCCCGTCGATTGCCGTATGCGGCCGAACATGGCCGATGTTGCACCGGATTCACACCGATTTCGCCGTGACGATTCGCGGCATTTGCGCTAGGCACAATGCAGGTCTGGAGCCGAAAAATCACCATGAGCCGCCGCATCAAGAGAACTACATCGCCGGGCGACCGCGCCAAAGGGCGCGACAAGGGCCGCGACCGGGACCGCGCCGGCGATCGCGGCAAGAGCGGATCGGCGCCGCGCGGCCGCAAGCCGGACGATCGCAAGTTCGGTGAGCGCAAGTCCGGTGAGCGTCCGTTCGCGCATCGTGCGGCCGGAAAGCCGCCGCGCCTTGCCGAGTCGCGTCGCGACCGGCAGGACCGGGCTGAGCCCGCCGCTACGAAGCCCGCGGCCGAGCAGCCGCTGCCGACCAAGGTGCAGACCGTCGTCGTCACCGCCGACGAGAACGGCATGCGCGTCGACCGTTTCCTCGAGGCACGCTTTCCCGGCCTGTCGTTCTCCCACATCCAGCGCATCGTCCGGAAGGGCGAGCTCAGGGTCAACGGCAAGCGCGCCGATTCCAAGGACCGGCTGGAGGAGGGCCAGAGCGTGCGCATCCCGCCGCTGCGGCTCGATACGCCGAAGACATCAGGCACGCTCTCCGAGGCCGAGGCGAAGACGCTGCAGGCGCTGAAGGACATGACGCTGTACGAGGACGACGACGTGCTGGTGCTGAACAAGCCGGCCGGTCTCGCCGTGCAGGGCGGCTCCGGCATGACGCGCCATGTCGACCAGATGCTCGAGGTGATGCGCGACGCCAAGGGGCAGAAGCCGCGGCTGGTGCATCGGCTCGACCGGGAGACCTCCGGCTGCCTCTTGGTCGCCAAGACGCGTTTCGCCGCCACGCACCTCACCGGCGCATTCCGCCATCGCTCCGCGCGCAAGATCTACTGGGCGCTGGTCGCCGGTGTGCCGAAACCCAAGCAGGGCCGCATCTCGACCTATCTCGCCAAGGAGGAGAGCGAGGAGGACAGCATCATGCGGATCGCCGAGCATGGTGACGAGGGCGCGAGCCACGCGGTGACCTATTACGCCGTGGTCGAGACCTCGGCCACCAAGCTCGCCTGGGTGTCGCTCAAGCCGGTGACCGGCCGCACCCATCAATTGCGCGCCCATATGGCGCATATCGATCATGCCATCGTCGGCGATCCGAAATACTTCAACAAGGAGAACTGGCAGCTGCCCGGCGGCTTGCAGAACCGGCTGCATCTGCTCGCCCGCCGTATCGTGATTCCGCACCCGCGCGGCGGCGTGATCGATGCCACCGCGCCGCTGCCGCCGCACATGCTGCAATCCTGGAATCTGCTCGGGCTCGAGGCCGACCGCTTCGACCCGATCGAGAACGCGCCCGAGGAGTGACGGGCGGGGCGCGGCCTCCAATATCCGGCGCGGACAGCAACAACGATCAAACGGCTCCGCGCCTTGCGGCTATCTTCGCGCGCCGGCCTTTGCCGGCCTGCAACGGAGACTCTCCATGATCGGCACCTGGCTGCGCATCGCGCTTTTCCTGATCGGCTCGGCTGTCGCCGCGGTGACGGCACAGGCCGAGACCATCGTGCTTCGCGGCGGCACGCTCTACGCGTCGGCCGATGCGCAAGCGCTGCCGAATGCGGTGGTCGTGATGACCGACGGCGTCATCAGCGCTGTCGGCAAGTCCGGCGACATCCAAGCGCCGCCGGATGCCCGCGTGATCGATTGCAGCGGCAAGACCATCGTCGCCGGCTTCTGGAACAGCCATGTCCATTTCACGCAAAAAGTCTGGCGCAATTCCGGCGCAGCGCCGGCCGCGGCGCTGACGCAGCACATGCAGGAGATGCTGGCGCGCTGGGGCTTTACCACGGTCTGGGATCTCGGCTCCGATCCGAGCGACACGTTGCCGCTGCGCAAGCGCATCGTCGCGGGCGAAGTCGCCGGCCCCAACATCCTGCTTGCCGGCAACATCTTCCCGAAGGGCGGGCACCCCGTTTACATCCCGCGTGAAGTGCAGCTTCCTGAAGTTGCAACGCCGGAGGAGGCCACGAAATGGGCGCGCGACTGGCTCGGCATGGGTGAGGACGGTATCAAGCTGTTCACCGGCGCGTTCATGGGGGACAAGCCCGTCGTCAACATGGACCCTGCAATCGCCAGAGCGGCTGTCGACGTCGCGCATGCGCAGGGCAGGCCGGTGTTCGCGCATCCGCAGAACAAGGTCGGCGTCGAGACGGTGATCGAGTCCGGCGTCGACGTGCTCGCGCACACCACGCCCGGCGAACCCAGCTACACCGCGGATCAGCTGGCGCGGTTCAAGGCACAGGGGACTGCGCTCGTTCCCACATTGTCGCTGTTCACCACCGTTGTGCTCGATCCCAACGTCACCAACCGTCTGGTGGCTTCGACCGTCAACCAGCTCAAGCAGTTTTCGGAGAATGGCGGCACGGTGCTGTTCGGCACCGATGTCGGTTTCACCACGCTGTACGACACCACGCAGGAATTTCAGCTGATGCACCGCGTGTTGTCGGAGCGGCAGGTGCTGGCCTCGCTGACGACCAATCCGGCGCGGTTCTTCAGGGCCGCGAAGAAGGGACGGGTGGAGCAGGGCTTCGACGCCGATCTCGTGGTGCTCGACGGCGATCCGCTCGGCGATGTCGGCAATCTTGCGAAAGTGAGCAGCACCATCCGTGCCGGTCACGTAATCTACCAGAAGCCGTAACGATGGCGGGGAACTCGCATTTCGGGGGCAGCATTGACGCTTGGTGCGTTCACTTGAACCGTTGCTGCCGCGTCACGACATATAGGCTATGAAGCGATCCCTGATTGTTGCCGGCATTCTGCTCTGGGCCATCGGCGCGGCCAGCGCGCAAATCCTTGCGCCCGGCCGCTCGACGTGGGATCCGCCGGTCCCTCAACCCCCACCGCCGCCGCGGATCGAGGTGCCCGCCATCCCCAGGATGGACGCGCCGACGCAGCCGAGCCTGCGCTCGCGGCCGCGCAGCTCGTTCGGCGACCGCGTCAGCCGGTGCCTCGACGAGGCCGCCGCCGCGGGCCTGAACCAGGCCGAGCGTGCCGCTTATTCGCGATCCTGCGCCAACCACCGGGATTAGGGCAGGGCGTGGTCTGCTAGACAAGCCTTGCTGACGCATGGACGGAATTGTCGTCGCGCCGGTGCGAGTTCGAACGGGCAAGCGGCATCGGCCGGCGGAGGCGCGGCGATCCGGTTCAGGGCTGTCGAATTTGCGGATCTGTCTGGCTATCCAAACGGACCGCTTTGATTTCGTCTCATGATCTTGAGCGTGAGCAGCGCCGCCCCGAGCACAAGAAACAGGACACCGACGACAATTGTGCTTGTCGATTCGAATGTCACACCGACTGCTGTCAGCAAGCAGCCGACAAGGATAGCAATAAGCCCACCAAGCTTCTTTACCAACAGAAGCTGTCCGTCGCTTGCGCGCGCCACCATGATCAACCTCACTCTGTAAGTGATGCGGTCATTCCACCGTCGCCGCGGGCCGGTGTTGCTTGGACAAGCGGCGGGCTCACATCCGCACACGATGATCGTACTCTCGCGTGCCAATCATGGAAATCGCTCGTTGCTGCCATGATGACTTCTCTTTTGATTCAATTGCGCCGCGGGTGATTGGACAATCTTGCTTACCTAGCCGCGCCGAAACGTCGCATGACTATATCGAATGTGCATCGCGCAACGGCGCTGCGATTCCGCGATACGCAATGCGTTCAGCGCATTTGTCGTAAAGTGTTCTGGACCAACGCAAGCATTGCAAAGGCTGCGCAGGTGGGTCGTTGACTCCCTGGTTTTTTGGGTGCCTACTTCTGGTTGCCGACTAGAAGACCTGAAGCAATAAGGTCGAAATCCGGAAGGACAGCCAATGCGGCCGCCTTCGATCGCGGAACAAGCGGAGCGGCCCTACATCTCGACCGGGCACTTGCCCGAACCCGAGATGGTGCAGGAGCTCGTGTCTCAAGCGCATCAGCGCTTCAAGTCGAACAGCGAAGGGACCAATTCGCAGGTTTATCCGGCCCTGGCCAGGGTGCCGAGTGAACTGTTCGGCGTCTGCGTGGCCGGTACCAGCGGACGTGTCTACGGCGCGGGCGATACCGAATACGAATTCTCGATCATGAGTGTATCGAAGCCATTCGTATTCGCATTGGTGTGCGAGGCGATCGGCCCTGAAGAGGCTCGTGCAAAACTGGGCGCGAACGCGACCGGGCTGCCGTTCAATTCACTGGCGGCGATCGAGCATGGAGCCGGACGCACCAACCCGATGGTGAACGCAGGCGCGATCGCGACCACAAGCCTCGTGCCGGGCTCGAGCGCTGACGAGCAATGGCAGTTCATCCATGACGGTCTCTCGCGCTTCGCGGGCCGCAAGCTTTCGCTCAACGAGGAAGTCTACGCATCGGCATCCAAGACCAATTTTCGCAATCGAAGCATCGCGCGGTTGCTGGAGAGCTACGACCGGATCTATTGCGACGCCAGGCAGGCGACCGATCTCTACACCCGGCAGTGCTCGCTGAATGTGAGCGCCAGGGATCTCGCCGTGATGGGTGCGACGCTGGCCGATGGTGGCGTGAATCCGGTGACCCGGCAGCGGGTGGTCGATGCGGCCGTGTGCCACTATGCGTTGGCCGTCATGGTCACTGCCGGGCTGTACGAGACGTCGGGCGACTGGCTGTACGACATCGGTCTGCCCGGCAAAAGCGGCATTGGTGGAGGCATCGTCGCGGTGTCTCCGGGAAAGGGTGGTTTCGGCACTTTCGGGCCGCCACTGGATGCGGCCGGCAACAGCGTGCGAGGGCAGCTCGCCGCGAAGTTCCTGTCGCAAAGACTGGGCATGGATCTGTTCGTGTCCCAACCGGACGAGTGAACAAGAGGCACTGAAGATCGGTCGAGCTGTGGCCCGATCGATCGCAACGTCGGGCAGGTTGGAGGACGCGATGGCAACGCAAGCAATCTCGATCGGCGACATTCATCAGGAAGAGCGCGCATCATGGGTGCCCATGGTCGCGATTGCGTTCGGCCAGATGATCATGTCGTTCAACGTCGCGTCGTTGCCGGTTGCGATGGGGGGAATGGTGGCCAGCTTCGGCGTACCGCCGACCACGGTCGCAACCGGAATCGTGGCTTATTCGATGCTTGTGGCCGGGTTCGTGATGCTTGGCGCGAAGCTCGCCCAAAGGTTCGGGGCGGTGCAGGTATTTCGTGCTGCCGTCGTGCTTTTCCTGATAGCGCAGATTGCGATGACGTTCAGCCCCACGGCCTCCGTCATGATTTCCGCTCAGGCGCTTTGCGGCGCTGCGGGCGCGGTGATCGTGCCCTCGCTCGTCGCGCTGATTGCCGAGAATTATGCCGGACGCCAGCAGGCGACGGCCCTTGGCGCGTTGGGCTCGGCGCGGGCTGCCGCCGGCGTGCTGGCATTTGTCGTCGGCGGGTTGCTCGGCACCTATATCGGCTGGCGCCCCGCGTTTGGAGTTCTCATCGTTGCCTCGGCGATCGCTTTCGCTCTGAGTTTCCGCCTGCGGCCGGACCGCGGTCGCGCGGATGTCCAGATCGACCTGATCGGCGTCGCCCTGGCAGCGAGCGCAATCATTTTCATCAGCTTCGGATTCAATAATCTGAACGGTTGGGGGGTGATCCTTGCGACCCCCAACGCGCCGTTTGACTTGCTGGGCGTCTCGCCGGCGCCGATCCTGATTGTGCTCGGCATCGTGCTCGGGCAGGCATTCCTGATGTGGACGCATCGGCAGCAGGCCGCGGGGAAGACGCCCCTGCTGGCGTTGGAGG
This sequence comes from Bradyrhizobium sp. BRP56, assembly GCF_020194035.1. Classification (NCBI taxonomy): domain Bacteria; kingdom Pseudomonadati; phylum Pseudomonadota; class Alphaproteobacteria; order Hyphomicrobiales; family Nitrobacteraceae; genus Bradyrhizobium; species Bradyrhizobium sp. BRP56. Next base: position 15,388 of record NZ_JADYVV010000012.1, on the reverse strand, counting down.
TGCTCGACTCGCCGGAGGAGAGGTGTGCGGTCTACGCGCTGTTCGCGGTTGTGGCGCTCGAGGCCGCGCTGAACTTCACGGTGCCGCTCTACATCCAGATCGTGCAGGGACGCTCGCCAATTGCCACAGCGATCGCGATGATGCCGTTCAATCTGACCGTTTTCCTCTCGGCGATGATGATCGTCAATCTCTACGACAAGCTGACGCCTCGCCAGATCGGACGCTTCGGCTTTGGCCTCTGTACCGTCGCGTTGTTATGGCTCGCGTTCGTCGTGCGCAACGACTGGAGCGAGATTCCCGTTCTGCTCGGACTGGTGCTGTTCGGCATTGGCCAGGGCTCGCTGGTGACACTGCTGTTCAACGTTCTGGTCACGGCCTCACCCAAGGCGTTGGCGGGGGATGTCGGGTCTTTGCGCGGAACCACGCAGAATCTGGCGGCTGCCGTTGGCACCGCGGTGGCTGGAGCTCTGCTGGTCGGTCTTTTGAGCACGATTGCGCTCGGCAGGATCGCGGCCAGTCCGGTGCTGACCAAGGAGCTTCAGAGCCAGGTTGACCTCGGCAACATCACCTTCGTCAGCAATGACCGGCTGCGCAGTGTGCTCGAAGGTACGAGCGGTACGCCGCAGCAGGTCGAGGAAGCCGTCCGGGTCAACACCGAAGCGCGCCTGCGCGCTTTGAAGATCGGATTGTTGATCATGGCCGGCCTCGCACTGCTTGCGGTCATTCCCGCGGGAGGGCTGCCGAATTATCGGCCAGGCGAAATACCGGACGACGGAGCGACCGGCGAGCGCGAGCGATCGGCCTGATCGTATGTTGGCCGCCTCCGGGCAAGAAGGTCTCTGCAATAGCGAGATGCCAGATATGGATGAACTCGATCGTCGGATCGTGCTCCGGAGAATGCTCAGCGGCGTCGCAGCCGCTGGTCTCGGAACCGGCTTGCTGACGCAGGCGGCCAAGGCGCTGGCAGTCGCCCCCGAAGCTGCCCTCGTCGCGAAGACGGGTGATCCCGAGCGGCCGCTTCATATGGTCGTCGCCCGGCCGCCACCGCGCCCGCGTCCTCCGCCACCGCGCCGCCGCTGGCATCGCCGACGCCGCTGGACCTGTTGGTGGCACAGAGGTCGCCGCCGCTGCGGATGGCGCTGGTGACGGCAGGCACAAGCTTCGGCAGCTCGAGTGGCCCGGTTGCGCGGCCTGGAATGCGCGACCGGGCCATGGCTGCCTGGGATCAAGGAGGACGACATGGCTACCTATGAGAACAGCTCCACGATGCTCCGCGGCCTGCCTGGCCCGCCGTTATGGGTCTGCGTTCTGCTGGGCCTCGTCATGATCGCCGCGGGCCTTCTGGTCCTGGGAGATGTCGTGCTTTTCACCGTGATCAGCGCCATCTTTATCGGCTGGACCGCCATCGTTGCCGGCGGGTTCGAAATCCTGCACGCCTTCTGGACCAAGGGCTGGGGTGGATTCGTATGGCAGCTTCTGCTCGGGGTGCTCTACCTTGCCTGCGGAATCGTCCTGCTCAGCCAACCGGTGGCGAGCGCGCTGCTCCTGACCTATGCCCTCGGTCTCATGCTTTTAGTCTCCGGGATTGTGCGCATGCTGGTCGGCATCGGCCATTGGCAGCAGTCCGGCTGGATCATGCTGGCATCCGGGCTGTTTGGCGTTCTGGCCGGCCTCATCATTCTGACGGGATTTCCGGCGACCGGGCTGTGGGTGCTCGGGCTGCTGCTGGGGATCGATCTGCTGTCTCATGGCATCGGATGGCTGAGTTACGCTTTACAGCCTGCCGCCAGAGCGGCTCAATAGGCCGTCGATCCTCCAGGGAGCAGCAGAACTCTCATTAATCGTCTGAAATCAAGTCGGCTCCTCGCGACATCAATGACGGTCTCGCGCGATGCGCCATCGGCGGAGAGTGGACATGTCAGGTTTGAGGAAGGGCGTGAGAGTTTCGGCGCTGGTTGCGTCGATTGTGATGAGCCTCGTCGCCTTGTTGCCCGCGCAAGCTCAGCAGGATGGTGGCGTGCTGTTTCAGAACGTGCGCATTTTCGATGGCAGAAATGACGCGCTGTCCGGGCCGTCCAATGTGCTGATCCGGAACAACAAGATCGAGAAGATTTCGACTGCGGCGATCACGGCCGACGCTCAGGTGATTGCCGGCGACGGACGGGTGCTGATGCCGGGGCTGATCGACGCGCACTGGCATGCAATGCTGGTACGCCCGACGCCGGCGGCCGTGATGGCCAGCGACATCGGTTACACCAATCTTCTTGCCGCCGCCGAGGCAACGGCCACCCTCATGCGCGGCTTCACCACCATTCGCGACATGGGCGGGCCGGCCTTCTCCCTCAAGCGGGCGATCGACGAAGGTCTCGTCGCCGGTCCCCGCATCTACCCATCCGGTGCCATGATCACCATCACCGGTGGCCATGGCGACTTCCGGCCGCTGTCCGATCTGCCCAGAACGATCGGCGGCATGCTCAGCCGCATGGAGAGGATAGGCGGCGCCATGGTCGCGGACAGCCCGGATGAAGTTCGCGTGCGCGCGCGCGAGCAGCTCATGCAGGGGGCTACGCAGGTCAAGCTCACGGCGGGCGGTGGGGTGGCGTCGCCGTTCAGCCCGCTCGATGTGTCCACGTTCACTGAACCGGAGTTGCGCGCCGCGGTCGAGGCTGCGGAGAACTGGGGTACTTATGCCGTCGTACACGCCTACACGCCGGTCGCGATCCAGCGATCGATCGCAGCGGGGGTCAAGTGTATCGAGCATGGTCATTTGATGGACGACGCGTCGGCCCGCCTGATGGCCGAGAAGGGAATTTGGCTGAGCACACAGCCCTTCCTCGATATGTCGGGCGCCAGCGCCCTTGGACCTGCGGAGCAGGACAAGATGCGGCAGGTTGTTGCCGGCACCGACAGGGTCTACGGCTTTGCGAAGAAGTACAAGTTGAAGACGGCATTCGGTACCGACGTCTTGTTCTCGAAGGCGCTTGCTGACCGGCAAGGAGCCATGCTGACGACCCTCACGCGATGGTACACGCCGGCTGAAGCGCTCATCATGGCGACATCGACGAATGCCGAATTGCTCAGTCTGTCCGGGCTTCGAAACCCATATCCAGGCAAGCTGGGCGTGGTGGAGGAAGGTGCGCTCGCCGACCTTCTGCTGGTCGACGGCAATCCAATCGACAACATCAAGCTGATAGAGGATCCGGCGAAGAACTTCCTGGTCATCATGAAAGATGGGAAGGTCTACAAGAATCTTCTCGGTGGTGACCGGAACAGGTAGGCGGACATGGTCACAAGGCGGGCCAAGCGGCAGCATCAAAGCATCGGCTCGTAGCCGATATGGCTGCCGACGTGGCCGGTGGAGCAGCGATCGCCGGACGGGCAAGGCAGTCTACTACCGCCGAAACTGCGTCAGAAACGTCCGCAAGGAATCGTGCGGGCTCTCGACATCGGAAATCACCCAGCCGTCGGGACCGTTGACGACGATGAAGTTGAGCGTGACGGCGCGGCCTTCATTGTCGAATGTCACCGTCACGTCGGCCTTGTCGAACTGCCGGCGCGGGATTGCGATCGAGATCGGGCCGAGCCGCCAGGTCGGGCTCTGCACCAGAAAATCGTAGGGCGCATCGTGCAGCGCGGTCCAGGCACCGCGCAGGGTGGGATCGAAGAATCGGCGAGCGGTTTCCTCGTCGCGCGGCAGGCCGTTGGAATATTCGGCGCTGCCTCGCCCATAATGGGCGTAGACGTTGCGGATCAGGGATTCCGGCGAACGGAACCCGGCGCAGGCTGTGGCGGCGGCGAAAACCGCCGCAACCAGCGAAAAACCCGCAAGGAATTTGCCGCGTCCCATCAGCTTTATTTGCCGTTGCCCCTGACATATCTTGCAGGGAAATCCCTTTGAACGAAAGCTACCCGGCGCGATGCGCGAACTTTTCGATGATGTCCCAGAACAATCTCCGTTCGATCCGCAGGAGGCGGTGCGGCGCCACATTCGCACGCCCCAGCGCAAGCGGTTCTACACCAGCGCCGGCGTCGCCGAGGCCGATGGCGGATTTTCGATCACCCTCGACGGCAAGCCGATCCGCTCGCCATCCGGCAAGCCGATCGCGGTGCCGACGCGGGCCATTGCGGACGCGGTGGCGGCGGAATGGAATGCGCAGGGCGAGACCATCGATCCCATGACCATGCCGCTGACGCGCCTTGCCAACAGCGTGATCGAGGGGGTGATCGATCGCGTCGACGAGGTCGCCGACGATGCGGCCAAGTTCCTCGGCAGCGACCTCTTGTTCTACCGCGCCGGCCATCCAGAGACGCTGGTGGCGCGCGAGGCCCAGCACTGGGATCCGATCCTGTTCTGGGCCGCCGACGCGCTCGGCGCCCATTTCGTGATGGCCGAGGGGGTGATGCATGTCGGCCAGCCCGAGCCTGCGATCAAGGCGGCGCGGGCGGCGTTCCCGACCGACCCATGGTCGGTCGCGGCGCTCCATGTGGTGACGACGCTGACAGGCTCGGCGCTGCTGGCGCTGGCGCTGGCGCATGGCGTACGCGACGAGGACCAGGTCTGGGCCGCCGCCCATGTCGACGAGGACTGGAACATCGAGAGATGGGGCGTCGACGAGGAGGTCGCCGCCCGCCGCGCCGCCCGCCAGCTCGATTTCAAGGCCGCCGCCGGCGTGCTCAGGGAGCTCAAGCCGGCTGCCGGTTAACGAGGGGTTTACGGCGCCGGGCTAGCCTGCGGCACGTTCCTCGCGCCTGGCCGAGATTTCCGACATGGCAATCGCCATCAATCCCGTGCTGCCGGTGCTCGCCTCGAAGGAGGCGGACAGCGTTGCGCCGGACCTCACGCTGGAGGCCGGCAGCGTCGTCAATGCGCAGGTGCTGAAGGTGCTGTCCGCCGATCTGGTGCGGATCGCGATCGCGAGCCTGTCGATCGACGTCCAGACCGAAGTGCCGCTGCAGCAGGGCCAGAACCTGCAGCTTGCGGTGTCGCAGACCAATGACGGCATCCGCCTGCAGCTGGTTGGGCCGGGCCCGGACACCGGCGATGCCGTACGGCTGTCGCCGGCGGCGGCCAACGCCACCGATGCCGCCCAGCCGGTCGCCACGGCACCGAAGGCGGTGCTGACGCAGCTGGAGCGCGTCACCATCACCGCGACGGCGCAGACCGCGGCGGCGGTGCAGGGCAGCCAGGCGCCGCTGTTCGCCAATCTGGCCGCGGTCGGCTCGGCCAATCTGCCGCCGAAGCTGCAAGCCGCGATCGCGCAGGTGCTGGCGCAACAGACCGACCTCGACGAGAATTTGAGCGGCGATGCGGTGAAGACCGGCTTGCAGAAATCCGGCCTGCTGTTCGAGGCGACGCTCGCTGCGGGTATGGCGCCGGCGAGCGGCAGTGCGCCCGACCTGAAGGCCGCGCTGATCGTGCTGCGCCAGGCGCTGGCCTCGCTTGGTACCGCTGATGCCGGCAGGCCCGCGTCCGCCACACCGCTCCAGCAACCGGCGCAGGCCAGCGCCGCGACGGTGCCGAGCCTCATGCCATCCGGCACGCCAGACCTCGACGTTCAGGAGATCCTGCTGCCGCAGGCCCGCCTGCCGGTCGCCGAGGATGTCAGCCGCGGCACCGCAGGGCTCGCAGGGGCGCTTGCGGATGCGCTCGATGCCGGCCCGTCCTCCGGCGGCGCGCTCAATCTCATTCAGGAAGCGCTGCACGAACTCGGCAATCCCGCACGGCAAGGCGCCGCGCCGAGGGAGATGCTGCCGGGCGAGGTGCCGGTACGCGGCAACACACCGCCACCGCCGTTTCACGGCGCGCTGCCGTCGGCGCAGGCCGTCGCCGAGCCGTCGATTGCCCCAAACACGCCGCTCGCGACCGCCGCGCATCGTCTGCTGGAAAACACCGACGCCGCGCTGGCGCGGCAGACGCTGCTGCAGGTCGCCTCGCTGCCGGACCGCGGCGACGCTGCGCGCCCGCAGCTCGACGCCATGCTGCCGCGCTGGAATTTCGAGATCCCGTTCCTGACCCCGCAGGGCACGGCGATGGCGCAGTTCGAGATTTCCCGCGACGGCGGCGGCAATGAGGTCGAAGCCGCCAAGCGGGTGTGGCGCGCGCGCTTCACGCTCGACGTCGAGCCGGCCGGGCCAGTGCACGCGCTGGTCTCGCTGAACGGCGAGCGCACCTCGGTGCGGATGTGGGCCGAGCGTCCTTCGACCGCCGCGCAATTGCGCGCCGGCGCGTCCGAGCTGAGCCAGGCGCTGACCAGGGCCGAGCTTACGCCCGGCGATATCGAGATCCGCGACGGCACCCCGCCGCAGCCTGCGCCCGCGCGCGCCGGCCATTTCCTGGATCGCGCATCATGAGCGAGGCCAACAACCAGCTCGCGGTCGCGCTGCATTACGACTACGCCGGCGCGCCGCGCGTGGTGGCGAAGGGCAAGGGCGCGATCGGCGCCAAGATCATTGAGGTCGCCAAGGCCAACGACATCCCGATCGAGGAGAACGAGGTGTTGGCCGGCGCGCTCTCCAATGTCGAGCTCGGCGACGAGATTCCGGCCGAGCTCTACAAGGCCGTCGCCGAGGTGCTGGTGTTCGTGCTGCGGATGTCGGGCCGGGCGCGGTAACGGGCGCGTTTTCGAGCGAAGTGGACACCGGTTCGCGTGAAGAAACGCGACAAACAAGTGAGTCTTATTGCCATCCTTTCACCACGATGGCATCAGCATCGTCGTCAATCCGAACCTGCCCAGGACTTGTCGTGATCCATCGCCGCCATGCGCTCGGCCTGCTTGCTGCCGCTACGATCCTGCCGTCGCGCAGCTTCGCCAATGTGTCCTACCAGCGCAGCGAGTTTCGCGAGGAGCTGCAAAAGCGGTTCTTCGAGCTCGGCACCGAGGGCACCTTCGTCGGCTACAAGGTCGAGGACTATCTGATCATCGCCAGCGACAAGGTCCGCTCGGGCGAGGGCAGGCTGCCGGCCTCGACCTTCAAGATCCCGAACGCGCTGATCGCGCTCGAGACCGGCGTGGTGCAGGACCCCGACAAGGACGTCTTCAAGTGGGACGGCACAACGCGCAGCATCGAGGCCTGGAACAAGGATCACACGCTGCGCTCCGCGCTCGCGGTGTCGGCGTTTCCGGTGTTCCAGGAGATCGCCCGCCGCATCGGCGAGGAGCGGATGAAGAAATATCTCGAGATCATCGACTACGGCAACCGCGACATCGGCGGCGGCATCGACCAGTTCTGGGTGACCGGCAATCTGCGGATCGATCCGGTGCAGCAGATCGATTTCCTCGACCGGCTGCGCCGCGGCGTGCTGCCGGTCGACAAGCGCAGCCAGCAGCTGGTGTGCGACATCCTCCCGGTGACGAAAGTCGGCGACGCCGTCATTCGCGCCAAGACCGGCCTCACCGACAAGGAGCACGGCTCGCTCGGCTGGCTGGTCGGCTGGGCCGAGAAGGGCACCGACATCACGGTGTTCGCGATGAACATGGACTGCAAGACGCAGGCGCAGATCGATGCGCGGATGAACGTCACGCAGCAATGCCTCACCGATATCGTCGCGCTGTGATGACCTGATCTGCGTGTTCATCGCTGGCTGGCGCTACGTAGCTCGACTAGCATCCTCCGATAAAATCAAGCGGAGGAATCATGCATTCAGCAACAGTCTGGCTCTTGTCGCTCACGCTGGCCGCGGCCGGCGGCTGGCTCGCAGCAACGGTGTTTTCGGCGCCGGCCACCAGCAAGGAGCCGCGCTTCCCGCAGCTCACGATGGAGCAGCTCAGCGATCTGCAAAAACCGCTCGGCGAGCAGATCATGAAGGTGTCGAGCGTCGGCATCGGTGGACCCTACAATCCGATGATCAGGAGCCCGGTGCTCGGCCAGCGCCTCTACGATCTGTTCTATTATCTGCGCTGGCAGACCTCGGTGCCGACACGGCTGAACGAGTTCGCGATCCTGATCATCGGCCGGCAGTGGCGCTCGCAGGTCGAATGGTTCGCGCACGCGCCGCTTGCCGCCAAGGCCGGCCTGCCGCCCGATGTCATCGCGGAGCTCAAGGCCGGCAATCGCCCGTCGAAGATGGCCGACGACGAGGCGGTGGTGTACGACTTCGTCACCGAGCTGACCACGACCAAGAAGGTCTCCGACGAGACCTATGCGCGCGCCAGGAAGATTTTCAACGATCAGCAGATCGTCGACCTCACCGCGGTCGCCGGCAATTACGTGATGGTGGCGATGATCCTGGCGATGGCGGAGGAGACCGTGCCGCCGGGCAAGGAGGAGCCGTTCAAGGTTGGTGAGAAGTAGGGGCGGCTGAGGCGGTTGTGCGCTCCGGCATCGGCTCCGCTTCACCTCGCCCCGCGTGCGGGGAGAGGTCGGAACGCATCACTAGATGCGTTCCGGGTGAGGGGGAGTCTCCGCAAGCGTGGCTATCACCGAATGCGCGGAGATAGCCCCTCACCCCAACCCTCTCCCCGTAAGAACGGGGCGAGGGAGCGCAGCGCCGTCGCGGTCGCTATTCAACCCAACCTCATCAATTGCTAACGCCCGATCGCCCGCTGCAAGGTCGGCATCAGCTTCGGGTCGCGGCATTGCGCGACGTTGAAGCGCATGAAGGCGGCGGCCGTCTGCGAGGCGCTGAACACGTTGCCGGGCGCCAGCACGACATTGTCCGCGAGCGCCAGCCGCGCCACGTCGGCGGAGTCGCACCCGTCGGGCAGATGGCACCACCGATAGAAGCCGCCGCGCGGCATCAGCCAGGGTGTGACGCCGATGCGCTGCAGTTTGTCGCCGACGTCGCGGCGGGCGCGGGCAAGGCGCCGGCGCAGCTCCTCGACATGCTTGCGATAGAAACCGCTCGACAGCACGCTGGCGATGATCTCGGTGGCGACCGCGCTGGGGCCGCCGAAACCGGTCGCGACCTGGAGATCGACGAGATCCTCGATCCAGTCCGCGCGCGCGGCGATGAAGCCGCAGCGCACCGATGCCGACAGCGTCTTGGAGAAGCTGCCGATCCGGATCACGCGGTTCAGGCCATCGAGCGCGGCGAGCCGCGCCGAAGGCTCCGGCTCGAAGTCCGCAAAGATGTCGTCCTCGACGACGGTGAGATCGTAGGCTGTGGCGGCATTCAGCACGCGGTGCGCGGTCTGCGGCGACAGCGTCGCACCGGTCGGATTATGCAGCGCCGAGTTGGTGACATAGAGCCGCGGCCGCTCGGCGGCCAGTGTCGCCTCGAAGCTCGCGACATCGGGCCCCGACGCCGTATAGGGCACGCTGACGATGCGCACCTGATGCGCGCGCAGCAGCGCCCGGAAATTGAAATAGCAGGGATCGTTGACCAGCACAGTGTCGCCCGGCCGCAGCAGGAAGCGGCAGACGAGGTCGATCGCCTGCGTGCCGGACGCGGTCAGCAAGAGCTGCTCGGGTGGCACCTCGAGGCCCTCGTCGGCAAACCGCGCCATCAGGATCCGACGCAGCGTGAGCGAGCCGCGTGTCGCGCCATAGTCGGAGAGCACGGCGTCGTCGGCCCGCGCGAGGCCGCGCAGCGCACGCCGCAACGCCTCTGTCGGCATCCACTCGGCGGGCAGCCAGCCGCAGCCGGGCTTGAGCGCGCCGGTCTCGGCATCGAGCGATTGCCGCGACACCCAGAACGGATCGACTGCGCGGTCGCGCTGCGGCTGGTCCTTTGCGAGCGCGAGCGGCGGCAGCGCCGTGGACGAGACATAGAAGCCGGAGCCGGGCCGGGCGCGGATCAGGCCCTCGGCCACCAGCCGGTCATAGGCCTCGACGACGGTGGAGGGCGAGACGCCCATGGTCGCGGCCAGGCCGCGGATCGAGGGCAGGCGGTCGTCGGCGACCAGCGCGCGGCTCGCCACCCTGGCGCGGATCGCGTTCATCACCTCGGTGGTCCGCATCGTCTTTGGCGCATCGGATTGCTGTTGCAAGTGTATGCCTACCTTTGCCCATACAGTTTTGCGATATTGTACTGATCTGTAGCTGCCTTGGCGAGCCTCCGCTGGCTATGGTCGGGGCGAGGTCGGACTCGGCTTCACCTCGCCCCGCCTGCGGGGAGAGGTCGGAACGCATCGCCAGATGCGTTCCGGGTGAGGGGGAGTCTCCACGGGTTCGGCCGTTACCGAGTATGCGGGGCGGCCCCTCACCCCAACCCTCTAAGAGCGAGCTTCGCTCGTCTCGGCCCCGCAAGAGCGGGACGAGGAGGCGCAGTTACGTTTTGGGAAGCAAAGTACGATGGACAAGGCTTCGATCGACGGCTGGGGCAGCGGCCTGCTCGGCGTGATTATCTTCAGCGGCTCGCTGCCGGCGACCCGCGTGGCCGTGGCAGGGTTCTCGCCGCTGTTTTTGACCTCGGCGCGGGCGGCGATCGCGGCGCTGCTCGGCGCCGCGCTGCTTGCGGCGCTGCGGCAGCCCTGGCCGCAGCGCAAGGATCTGGTGTCGCTGACCATCGTCGCACTCGGCGTCGTGATCGGCTTTCCGCTGCTCACCGCGCTCGCGCTCCAGCACATCACCTCGGCGCATTCGATCGTGTTCATCGGGCTGCTGCCGCTGTCGACCGCCGTGTTCGGCGTGCTGCGCGGCGGCGAGCGGCCGCAGCCGCTGTTCTGGCTGTTCTCCTGCATCGGCAGCGCGACGGTCGGCGCGTTCGCCTTGTCGAGCGGCGGATCGGCGTCGCTGACCGGCGACCTCCTGATGGTCGCCGCCATCATCGTCTGCGGCCTCGGCTATGCCGAGGGGGCTGCGCTGTCGCGGCGGCTCGGCGGCTGGCAGGTGATCTCCTGGGCGCTGGTGCTGTCGGCGCCGGTGGTGCTCCTGATGACGATCATGACTCTGCCGCCGAGCTGGCAGGGCATCGGCGCGCCGGCCTGGCTCGGGCTCGCCTATGTCTCGATCTTCAGCATGCTGGTCGGCTTCGTGTTCTGGTATCGCGGGCTTGCGATCGGCGGCATCGCCAGCGTCGGCCAATTGCAGCTGCTGCAACCGTTCTTCGGCCTCGCGCTGGCCGGCCTGTTGCTGCACGAGCAGGTGCCGTGGTCGATGATCGTGGCGACCATGCTCGTCGTCGTCTGCGTGGTGTTCGCGCGCCGCTTTGCTTGACGTCTGTCTCTCCTCACGGTGAGGAGCGCGGAACGCGCGTCTCGAACCATGAGGCCACAGGCGGGCCTGCATCCTTCGAGACGCCAGCAATCGACGCGCACGCTGTCAATTTGACCGGCCGTGCGTGACGTCAGGAAGCGGGCGCTAGGTGGGCTCTTGCGCTTTCCCGATCCGCCCGAGATGGGTGAAGCCAAAGCCCTTGGAATATTTCAGCCCGTAGCCGAGCGCGCGGTCGATCCCGATATGGGCGAGCCAGATCATCGCGATCGACAGCACCAGCGGCGCCGCGGCGGCAAAGCCCAGCGTCATCAGCGCGACCGGCGCCAGATAGCTGTGGGCGGCGTTGTAGACGATGGCGCCGACCCGCGGGCCGGCGAGATAGGCCGCGAAACTCAAATCCGGCACCAGGAACAGCAGGACATAGACCAGCCACGAGCCCTCCCATTGGGCATAGAGCACGGTCATGCCGAGGAACAGCACGAGGCCCTCCAGCCGGAGCAGGGTGCGCACCCCGCCGGTCGGTGCGCCGGTCTCGACCGTGGCCGTGCTCGTGTCGGTCATCGCTATCTCCCCAGATATCGGAAAATCCTACCGTTTTTGCGCCCGAACCCGTCCACAACCGCCTTTCCGGTTCCGAAATGGCCGTGCTAAGCCATTTCCGAACGAAGCGGACCTCGGCTCGCGCCGGGACGCGGACTGTAGCTAACACGGGCGGAAACAAATGAAAGATATCCTCGATACCCTCGAAGAGCGGCGCGCCGGCGCCAAGCTGGGCGGCGGCGAAAAGCGCATCGAGGCGCAGCACGCCCGCGGCAAGCTGACCGCCCGCGAGCGGATCGAGCTCCTGCTGGACAAGGGCTCGTTCGAGGAATTCGACATGTTCGTCGAGCACCGCTCGATCGAATTCGGCATGGAGAAGACCAGAATCCCCGGCGACGGCGTCGTCACCGGCTGGGGCACGGTCAACGGCCGCAAGACGTTTGTCTTTGCCAAGGATTTTACGGTCTTCGGCGGCTCGCTCTCCGAAACCCACGCGCTGAAGATCACGAAACTTCAGGACATGGCGATGAAGGCGAGGGCGCCGATCATCGGTCTCTATGACGCCGGCGGCGCCCGCATCCAGGAGGGCGTCGCGGCGCTCGCGGGCTATTCCTACGTGTTCCGCCGCAACGTGCAGGCTTCGGGCGTGATCCCGCAGATCTCCGTCATCATGGGCCCCTGTGCTGGCGGCGACGTCTATTCGCCCGCGATGACCGACTTCATCTTCATGGTGAAGAACACCAGCTACATGTTCGTCACCGGCCCCGACGTGGTGAAGACCGTCACCAACGAGGTGGTGACGGCGGAGGAACTCGGCGGCGCCTCGGTGCACGCGACGCGCTCCTCGATCGCCGACGGCGCGTTCGAGAATGACGTCGACGCGCTGCTGCAGATGCGCCGCCTGATCGACTTCCTGCCCTCGAACAACAGCGACGGCGTGCCGGAATGGCCGAGCTTCGACGATATCGGGCGGGTCGACATGTCCCTGGACACGCTGATCCCCGACAATCCGAACAAGCCCTACGACATGAAGGAATTGATCCTCAAGGTCGTCGACGAGGGCGACTTCTTCGAGATCTCGGAGACCTTTGCGAAAAACATCGTCACCGGCTTCGGCCGCATCGCCGGCCGCACCGTCGGCTTCGTCGCCAACCAGCCGATGGTGCTGGCGGGCGTGCTTGACAGCGACGCCTCACGCAAGGCCGCGCGCTTCGTTCGGTTCTGCGATGCGTTCAACATCCCGATCGTCACTTTCGTCGACGTGCCGGGCTTCCTGCCGGGCACCGCGCAGGAATATGGCGGCCTGATCAAGCACGGCGCCAAGTTGCTGTTCGCATACTCGCAGTGCACGGTGCCGCTTGTTACCATCATCACCCGCAAGGCCTATGGCGGCGCCTTCGACGTCATGGCGTCAAAGGAAATCGGCGCCGACATGAACTACGCCTGGCCGACCGCGCAGATCGCCGTGATGGGCGCCAAGGGCGCGGTCGAGATCATCTTCCGCGCTGACATCGGCGACCCCGACAAGATCGCCGCGCGCACCAAGGAATACGAAGACCGCTTTCTGTCCCCCTTCATCGCAGCCGAGCGCGGCTACATCGACGACGTCATCATGCCGCATTCGACAAGGCGCCGCATCGCGCGGGCGCTTGCAATGCTGAAGGACAAGAAGATCGAAATCCCCGCGAAGAAGCACGACAATCTGCCGTTGTAAGGAGAGCGTAGGGTGGGTTAGCGCAAGCGTAACCCACCATCTTCGCATGTGCGTCTCGCTTTGTTGTTCTTGTTGTCGTCATTCCGGGGCGCGCGTGAGCGCGAACCCGGAATCTCGAGGTTCCAGGGGCGTACGATCCGTGGCGGGTTGCGGCTTCCGCCTTCGCTCGCTGCGCTACGCGGACGCAGTCGCGTAACCGGCCCTGCGAACAGAGAGCTGAGCTCAGCCCCATTCCAACCCTTTACGCTGAAAGGGGCGGACAGTCCGTCACGGCAGGCAGAACAAACTGGTTGAGGATGGCGTTTGAGATGGCTTCGTGGTCGAAGGCGTTCACGACGACCACCAGATCGAGCCCGGGCACGATGAAAAGGCGTTGGCCGCCGCTGCCGTACGCGGCGATCCAGATCAGGTCGTGACCGTTCAGCAAGGAACGGCCAAGCCACCAGTGATAACCATAGTAGACGGCCACGTGCCCGCCGGCGTTAACGCGGGGCTTCGTCGACTCGGCGATCCACGAGGCGGGGACGACCTGTCTGCCGTTCCAGCGCCCATCATCCGTGACGAGTTGGCCAAGCTTGGCGAGGTCGCGCGGCCGCAGCCGCAATCCGGCAAACGCCGCGAGTTCGGCACTGCCCGTAAAAGTCAGCCATTCGACATCCGTGATGCCGAGCGGCTCGAACAGCTGCTCCTTGGCATAGACATCGATGCTTTGGCCGACGGCTTTGGCAAGAGCCGCTGCGAGCAGGCTGGTGGCGCCGCCGCTATAGTTGAACGATACGCCGGGCGGGAGCGCCATCCGCTGTTGCAGAACATAGCGGTAGGGATCTTTCGCTTCGAGCAGATGCCGTTCGTTGTTCGCCTGACTGTTCCAGCCGCGCGCTTCATCCCACCGAAGACCGTGCGACATGGTGAGCAGGTGCCGGAACGTGATGCGAGCGTTCCTCGTCGTACGAAGATCGGCATATTCGGGGAAATAGTCGATAACAGCGGAATCGAGCGGCGGAAATTGTCCCTCGCTGATCGCCAAGCCGATCAGAAGTGAGGTTACGCTCTTCGAGATGGAGCGGATGTCGTGCTTCGTTTCCGGCGAAAATTGAACCGGTGCCGACCACTCCATCCACCGCCGCTCCCGGCCGGCGAAATAGCGCTCGAACACAAGCTTGCCGCGCCGTACGATGACAACGGCGTGAACGTTGCGCTTGGGCCATTGTTTGAGAAACGCGTCGAGTCCGGAGAGGCTTTCGGCATCGAAGCCGACCTCGGCGGGATCCGCAGCGACCCATCCGTCGTCGAGCGTTGAACAGGCTAACATTTGATTTGAGTCCGAATCGGATGACCAAGAGCTAGCGCGCGCCTGAAGCGTAGCGATTTCTTGCGAAAATGAACACGGCGGGTTACGGCTTCCGCCTGACCCGCCCTACAGGTTCGAACCTGATGTCCGAAAACGAGCCGACCGACGAGATTTCCGAGATCGAGGCGCAGATCGAGGAGCTTGCCGAGAGCGCCGAGCGCTCCCGGCGGATCATTCTCGGCTCGAAGGTTGCGATCGCAGGCGGGTTCGCGTTGCTGGCCGTCGCGCTGCTCGGGCTGCTGGGCGCCGGTCAGACCGCGGCACTCGGATCGATCGCGCTGGTGCTCGGCGGCATCGTGTCGCTCGGATCGAATGTCAGCACACTGCGGCAGACCGAGGCTGCGATCAGCACCGCCGAGGCGCGCCGTGCGCGGCTGATCGGCAACATCGACCTGCGGCTGGTTCACGACGCGCCGCTGAAGCTGATGTGAGGCGCGGCGGGCGCGCAAAGCGGCGCCACAAACTCAGTGTTGTCCTGGCGAAAGCCAGGACCCATTACCCCAAATCTCAATTGTTGCGCGACGCTGGGGCCACGATCCCGTTCATGATCAAATGCTGTGGTTGATGGTGTGGACGGCCCCCTACGGCATCAGTGTGCCAGAATGAGGTTGTCTAGATCTCATACAAGGGAGCCGTCCGTGAACCAGATTATCCGCATTGGGATTGATACGTCGAAGTATATTTTT